>JAFZXW010000138.1 GCA_017616575.1 Candidatus Methanomethylophilaceae archaeon | reverse complement strand
CGTCGTCCCGGAAGACGTCCGCCTGGACATGGCCAAGCTGAACGACCACTTCAGGAAAAACCGTGTCACCGTCTCGTGCGTCTCCACGCAGGTCGGCCGCATCTATGCCGCCGTGGTGAAGGACCCGGTCCTGAAGACCATCATGATAGGAGGCGAGAAGGCCGGAAATCTGGAACCTCCCCAAGGCGTGAAGATGCTCGACGCGTACGGGCCTACGGAGTGCATCATGTTCGTCACGCACACGGACGTGACTGAGAAGCCCTCCCGCGGCGCGGTCGGACATCCCAACCAGAACACCAGGATATATCTTTTGGATGCGGAGAAGAGGATGGCGCCCCGCGGCGCGGTCGGCGAGATCCACATTTCTGGAGCCCAGGTATCGTCGGGCTACCTGAACCGCGAAGACCTGAACTCTATAGTCTTCATCAAGAATCCGTTCACGAACGACCCCGGACATTCCAGGATGTACTGCACCGGCGACTTCGGAAGGCTTCTGCCGGACAGCTCCCTCGAGATCCTTGGAAGGAAGGACGGGCAGGTGAAGATCAGAGGGAACAGGGTCGAGCTCACCGAGGTCGAGGCGGCCGTCAGGGAGATCCCGGGGGTGAAGGACACGGCCGTCAGGGCGGTGTCCACCGGCCCCGGGAAGGAGCTTTGCGCCAACGTCGTCGGAGACGTGGAGGGAGACGTCGTCAGAAGCCACGTCGGAGAGACGAAGCCCCCGTACATGGTCCCGACCTACGTCGTGAGGATGGAGTCCATACCGTTGAACATAAACGGGAAGGTGGACTGGAAGGCCCTCCCCCTGCCGGACCTTTCCAAAGACAGGGCGGATTACGTCGCTCCCAGGAACCGCGCAGAGGCGGCCCTCTGCGAGGCTTTCGAGACCGCCATGGGGATCGAGGGCGTTGGCATCGACGACGACTTCATACGCTTAGGCGGAGACTCTCTGAAGGCCATAAGGGTCCAGAGCGAGTCTCGCGTTTCCACCACCATAGACATATTGAGGTACCGCACGCCGAGGGCGATCGCGGAGCATGCGAGCTCCTTCGAGTTCGACCGCGATATGTTCAATTACGCCGACGGATGCCCACTGAACGAGAGCCAGATGAACGTCTACCTGGACATCGAGGCCAATTCAAAGGAGGAGGCGTACATAATCCCGTTCGAATACGCCGTTCCGCCAGGGAAGACCGAGGAAGAGGCCGTGGCAGCGCTGGAAAGGGCCGTCGAAGCCCACCCGGTTCTGCGCTCGAGGATCGTCGACCGTGACGGAGGGCCGTGGCTCATGTTCGATTCCAGCCCAGCCATCGTCCATGGGGAACCAGAAAAGCCTGAGATCGGCGGATGCATGTCGTCGTTCTCAGTCTCCGGCGGGAGGATCAAAGGACTGATCAGCCACATCGCGTTCGACGGGTTGTCGTACGTCACGCTGTCCCGGAGCCTGGACAAGGCTCTCTCCGATAAGACTCTGGAGATGGACAAGGGGCAGCTCCTGTCCTCCGCCTTCGACAGGTCCGTCAAGGAGGACGGCCGCTTCGCCGATGCGGAGAGTATGTTCGACTCCATGTTCTGCGACGCCGATTCCGATTCCGGCCTCATAGGGGACCCGGGACGGGGCGGCAGGATCGACGTGCCGGTCTCCGTCGACGTCTCGAAGATACGGGAATCGGCGAAGGCCTTCGGGACGTCGGTCGGGAACCTGATGGCTTCGGTGTTCGCATACACGTTATCCAGGTTCACAGGGCGCTCTGACGCGGTGTTCTGCATGGTTGACAACGGCAGGTCCTTCCCAGGGCTGGAGAGGTCGGTGGGGATGTTCGTGAGGACGGTTCCAGTCCGCGTGGACTGCTCCGACATGGAAGCCGAAGAATTCGTCAAAAAATCTTCGGACGCCGCCTTAATGTGCGTCGACGCGGGGTTCATCCCGTTCAGGGAACTGTCGAGCAAATATGGGGTGAAGGCTGACGTGCTGTTCCAGCACATGCCTTTGCAGAACGTTCAGGAAATCGCCGGATCCGGCAATCCTGAAAAAGACAGCATCGCGGACATGGCCGCCGTGACGCTGGAACTTCCGGATTCCATGCGCCTGGCCATATCCCACTCCTCCAGATTCACAGACGACTTCATGTCGAGATTCGCTGAGACGTTCGACTGCGTGCTCAGAGGGGTCCTGGACAAAAAGAGGATGTCGGAGATCGCCTTCCCCGGAGCCACCCCGTCAGAAGGCGCGTCCAGACCGTTGAATCACCATGATGTCGTAGATGCTTTCAAGGAAGGCGTCTCAAGATTCCCGGACAGGACGGCTGTCTCTTACGACGGGCGCTCCCTGGCCTACCGGGAGGCCGACGCGGTCACCGACGGCATAGCGGCGAGGCTTTGGGAACGCGGGATAGGGCCCGGGGACTTCGTCACAGTGCTGGTGCCGAGGAGCGGATGGTATTACCTCTGTGCCATCGGCATTATGAAGACGGGCGCCGCATACGTCCCAGTAGACGACGCGTACCCGGACGAGAGGGTGTCATTCGTAGTCGAGGACACCGGTTCCAAAGCGGTCTTGGTGACCCCGGATACCGCTGGACGCGTAGCGATGATGGGCTTGGAGACCCTGGACTGCACATCCTGCGGAAAAGCCGGGACGCTTTCTGTAGACATCGACCCCCTCTCCCCCGCAGTAGTTCTGTACACCTCGGGGACCACAGGGCAGCCAAAAGGGTCCGTTATAACCCACAGGGCCCTTGACAACATTTGCGAGTGGTATGTAGACTATACTGACATAGACAAGGAAGACGTCTACGGGCTGTATACCTCGTACTCCTTCGACATACACACTATAGGACTGCTCGCCCCGCTCTACCGCGGAGCCTCCGTGGACATAGTCCCGGAGAGGGTCCGCCTCGACATGGCGGAGCTGAACCGGCACTTCGTATCGACGGGCGCTACGCACACGTTCATGACCACCCAGATCGGGAAGCTGTTCGCGTCCATGGACATGCCCTCCGAAATTCACGTCCTGACCTTGGGGGGAGAAAAGCTCGGGGAGTTCCATGCCCCCGACCGTTTCGGCGCCGTGGAAGGCTATGGACCGTCCGAAAACCTCTCGCTCTCCACCGTCATACCAGTCAACGACAGGAAATATCCGAATTCTGTAGGCAGCCTGCTCCAGAACAACAAGGCATACATCCTGGATATGGAAAAGAGGCAGGTGCCGTACGGGGCTGTCGGCGAACTGTATCTTTCAGGATACCAGCTGTCCCTCGGGTACCTGAACCGCGACGACCTGAACTCTATAGTCTTCACGAAGAACCCGTTCTCCGACGAGCCCGGGTTCGAGAGGATGTACGCCACCGGGGACTTCTTCAGGATGCTTCCGGACGGCACCCTCGGCGTCGTCGGAAGGAGGGACGGGCAGGTCAAGGTCAGGGGCAACAGGGTCGAGCTGACGGAGGTCGAGGCCTCCATACGGGAGATGCCGGGGGTGGTCGACGTAACCGTGCAGGCCGTCTCGAACGGGCCGGGGAAGGAGCTTTGCGCCTACGTGGTCGGAAGCGCCGAAGCCGATGAAGTCAAGGGCTGGGT
>JAFZXW010000007.1 GCA_017616575.1 Candidatus Methanomethylophilaceae archaeon | reverse complement strand
CGGCGTCCACGTCGACGAACTGGTTGACGTACTCCACGAAGTCGATCGTCTTCTGGTCGGCCAGGACGGTGAAGACGACCTCGCCGTAGAAGGGAAGGCAGCCCTTCTTGATGATGACGACATCTTCGGCGGTGTAGACGGTGATCTCGCCGGGAAGCGCGTCGGAGAAGCTGTCTATGGCGATGGCCACGGCGTTGAAGACCGCGACGGTCGCGCCGCTGAACTGAGGAACCCCGTTCTGGACGAAGACTACGTCATCGGCCTCGACGAGGTCGTACTGCTTGACGAGGTCGAATGCCTCGGCCTTCGCGACTGCTGGGTCGGCGGAGAGCTCGGAGAAGTAAGCAGGGTCGATCTGGATGTCAATCCTAACGTGAGGCGTGTAGGTGACGGTGATGAAATCGTCGCCTATGGTGTCCTTGAGGAAGTTGTTGAGGTCTTCGACGGATGCCTCGCCGGAATCGTAGGAGGCGGCGTCGGCCTCTTTCTCGGACACGACGAGGTAACCCGCGGCCAAGACAAGAGCGACCAAGACAACAATTCCCACTGCATTGCTGAATTTCATTTGAATCACTGAACCGGACTCGGGACCGTACGGTGCCCGGGGCTCTGCACGGACAGTGTACTATCGCTAATAAAAAGTTTGGGTTATTATATATAGTAAAAGAGAGGGGTGGCCCGCAGGCTCACGCCCTCCTTTTCTTCAATACGGTCAAGGCCACGAGGGCAGCCACGACGGCCGCTATGCAGACGGCCGCGATGACGGCGTACTTGACGACGCTGGCGATCATGTCCGACACCATGGAGGGATGCGACTCCTCCTCGATAAGGAACTCCGCGGTGCCGTATGCGTCGAACGTCAAGGTCCCGTCCTCCAGCGAGGAGGGCCTCTCGGTCCTGGTGCCGTCAGAATCCATCTGAAACACATGGAGGTCTGCCGTCTTGTCGCGCATGGAATACGGCATGGTCACAGCCACACGGGCCTTCGCCTTCGGCATGTCCACGGAATCGGTACCGGTAAGGACCACGACCGGCTTCCCTTCGAGGCCCTCGTACGACATGTCGGAAATCCCCGCGGCAAGACGGAACCCTTTCTCGTAATCGGACCATCCTGCGACCGCGTCAGCCGGGACCGACATGCCCCATCCGTCTGGAGACGAGAACGACACTTCTCCCACGGCCGAAGGCACCTTCCCAGTCGTCGAGACGGTGAAGGACATGAAGCGGAGGTCCCCCTTGACCGAACCGGACTCGACGACTTTCCCGAACTCCACAGCCATTTCGGACCTGACCATCCTCACTGCAAGCGAAGCAGGTACGGAGACCTCCCACCCGTCCTTCTTGATCGCCAGATCGTCGGAAGAAGCGGATTCAGGCCCTGCCGAAGGGTTGACCTCTCCCTCGGCGGCCAGGGACAATCTGTACAATCCCGCTTGCGACATCGATATGACGACGACAGGGGAATCCACGGCATTCCTGACGGTCCTCAGCACGCTGCTCGGGAAATGCGCCTCCCATCCGGCGGCCACGATGTCCATGCCCCTTCCGGCAGCCAACGTGAGGAATTCGTCAGGCCCAATGCGGACTTCGGCCTCGGAGAACTTCCCTTCGACCGTCACGAACGCGGTCGGCGACATGTACACCGCTCCAGCCAGCTCGGCGGCCTTCTTGGCGCAAGAGACCGCATCCTCGAGCATCTCAGGAGATATCTCAACCACGACCTTGGAGCCGGACGTCGAGGGGGACGGGGACATAATCATGCGGACCTCGGCGCCTGCAGTCGAGTTGACGACCTCTCCTGCGGCCCCGGAGCCTCCGTCGTACATGACGCGGCGCACCACGTCCCCATGGACATCGGTGGTCTTCTCGGACTCGGTGACGGCGGCCCCGTCGACGGTCCTCCTCTTTTCCGTTATGGACCCGTCCGAAGCTACCGACGATACGGTGCCCTCGGCCTCTTTCACCTTGACGCGAACGGTATGGCTGGAGACTATATCGTCGAAACAGATTATGTTCGGGTCTCCGACCGATATCCCGTCGACGAAGACCTCGTCAACCGCGTATCCGTCTTCAGGAAGTATGGACACCCGGGCGTCGCTGTGCTCCTCAAGATCCTGGCTCTCTCCCTCGAGAACCTTGACATGCTTGGCCGGCAGGGTGGTATTGACGTATACATGACCTATGGTCCAGGCCGCGTACAGCGTCACGTCCCCTCTGAGCTTGTACTCGTCCCCAGGCATTATCAGGTTGGCCTTGCTGTCACTGCGCAGGGACCATCCGAGGAACTCGGAGTTGTCCTTGTGAAGCCCTCCGGGACCGAGGATGACCGCCGTGTCCCCCTCCGTGTAGCTGTTGGGGTCCACCGGAACGTCCCCTTCCCCGCGGTTGGCGTCGTAGGTTATCCTGAGCGGCTCAGACTGCCAGCTCCCGACCACCGCCTGGTTTAGGGCGACCGTGTATGTCTTGTTGTCAACCTTGTCGGTGTACTGGAACGACTCTATGACGTGCTTCTCGGCGTCGACCGACGTGTACGTCCTTCCGGAGCTCAGAGGAAGACGGTCCCCGGAGGGCTTGTAGACGTAAGCCTGCATGCTCCTGACGGTGAGAGTGTTGATGTGCGTGGACCCGGCATAGCCGTCGGCCCCGTAATTGGCCTGGATGCTCAGGCGCGAGCCCATCCCGGTCTTGACGGTCGCGCCGGCCCCGGCGGCCTGGACCGCGCCGACGAACGTCCCTTGGACCTCCATGGCCCCCTTCACCGTCAATACCGCGATCTTGTCGAACCCGTGCTTCCCTAGAAGGTCCGCATCCGGATAGTACTTGTCCCGGAACTCGTGGTCAGACAGCCCGTCGTAAACAATCAGCGTGCCCTTGACGATAAGGGCGGCGTCGGAACCGACCGTCAGCCCGGACCCGGGCAGGAACCGGAACTTGTCGTTGATCACATACTCCCCGCCGGAAAGGTTGAAGTCGAAGTTGTAAGGGACGGAGAACTCGATGTTCGCGGTGTCGGCGCGGTTGCCCTGGACCTCGATGGATATGGAGCCCGTGGACGCGCCGCCCTTGACCGTGACGTACTTCTTCCCGACGTCCTTGTAGATGTTGCTCTCCCAGTCGCCTTGGACGTACTCGTCCGCCTTGTACGTCGTGGAAAGGACCGCGCCCTCGCTCAGTAGCAGCAGGCCGGAGTCCACGCCGACAACGGGGGCCTCCCCCTTGTTGTACGAGCCGTTGGCGTAGAGGTTGACCATCCCGTACAGGACGGCGCCGTGCTCCATGGAGTACTTGGTCTGGATGTTGCAAAGGGCGTACCGGTTG
>JAFZXW010000137.1 GCA_017616575.1 Candidatus Methanomethylophilaceae archaeon | reverse complement strand
TGGTCGCTTCTGGAATGGGAGGCATCAGGGCTGCTGGAGACCTTGTCGCCAGGATGATGTACGCTAAGAACATGAGGCTTAACGACGCAAAGGATTACGTCGCCAAGAAGCTCGGCGTCACCCCGATGGACCTCGGCGACGAATGCGTCATGAGGGACCTCCGTGAGGAGCTCAAGATCGGATCCGTCACCGGTATCCCCGGAGCACCCCGTGGTATCCTTGCCAAGATGAACATCGAGGATATTCTCGGCATCAAGATCAACAGCTGCGAGAAGTTCCGCGAGAAGCTCAGAAAGTGATTTCAAACAGGCCTGCCAGCAATGGCGGGCCATATTACTAATAGACAGAAACCGATTATCAACAAACGTCTTTCTTAGATTGCTTGCGAAAGCAAAGGAGGAATCAAATGAGCAAAGAGATTCAGTATCCCGGTAGGGGCGACCTCATCGGAACGAAATTCAAACTGTTCTCCCAGAACAACCTCGAGGCTATTGACCGCGCCACCAGGGACGTTCTCTCCAACTATGGAGTCCAGGTCTCCGATGACGAGGCCAGGCACATCTTCGAGGATGCGGGCTGCATCGTCGACTACGAGACCAACATAGTCAGGATCCCCGATTTCGTCCTCAACCTCGCGCTCTCCAGGGCACCTAAGACCTTCTACATCTATGGAAGGGACCTCGACGAGGACGGCAACTACACTGACGAGCACAGGATCGAGCAGAGCTGGAAGGGACGCGTCCACTACACCGATTTCGGTACCGGAATCCAGATGTGCGATTACCTTGGCGACGGCAAATACGAGACCCGTGACTCCAACGACCACGACCTCGCCATGACCGCCAAGCTATGCGACTGGTGCGACGGAATCAGCTTCTACTCCCTCGCCGTCTCCGCAAGGGACTGGGCAGGAGTCGGGGCTGAGGACGTCCACGAGATGTACACCTCCATGGTCAACACCACCAAGTGCTTCAACCACATCGACCCCGTCGCCGGCCACGTGAAGTACTACTGGGAGATACTCAAGGCGATGTACGACGGCGACGAGAAGATGGCCCGCGACAGGCCCCTCATGACCATGCTCGTGTGCCCCACCTCCCCTCTCGAGCTCAGCTTCAACGCGTGCCAGGTCATCATCCAGGGAGCCAGGTACGGCATCCCCGTCAACGTCCTGTCCATGGCTATGGCTGGAGGCTCCTCTTCCATCCACCTGGCTGGAACCCTCGTCACCCACAGCGCGGAGATTCTCTCCGGTATTGTTCTTGCAGAGCTCGTAAAGCCCGGTGCGGCCGTCTACTACGGTTCTTCCACCACCACCTTCGACCTCAAGCACGGAACCGCCCCTGTCGGATCCCCTGAGCTTGGTCTGATTTCCGCAGCCGTCGCAGAGCTCGGACAGTACTACGGGCTGCCCGTCTACGTGGCCGGCATGTAGACCGACGCCAAGGTCCCTGACTCCCAGGCCGCCCACGAGAAGACCATCACCTCTCTTCTCCCCGCCATGGCAGGGGCCAACGCCATCTACGGCGCAGGAATGCTCGAGCTCGGACAGACCTTCTCCATGGAGCAGATGGTCATCGACAACGACATCATCGCGATGGAGAGGAAGGCCATGGAAGGCATAGTCGTCAACGACGAGACGCTCGCCGTGGACCCCATCAAGGAGATCGGAGTCGGGAACGACTTCATCGGACACCCCACCACCATGGAGCACTTCGAGATGCCTTCGGACCCGATGGTGTTCAACAGGGACATGCTCGGAGACTGGAAGTCCCAGGGATCCAAGGCCTGTGTCGATGTTGCTCACGATATCGTCGTGGACGTCATGAAGAACCACGTTGTTCAGCCCATACCCGAGGCCAGGCTCGAGAAGATCAAGGCCATCGTCAAGGCGGCCGACGACGAATTCAAAGCTGGAAACTGATAATAAAAACTGATTAATTGAAGGAGGATTAAAAATGTCACTTAACGATGATGCAAAAAACGCAGTCATGACTTACAACAACAGGAAAGCCGTCGAAGTCGCGAAGAAGGCAGTCGCCGAGAACGCTGACATCGTCGAGCTCATCGAGAAGGGCTTCTCCGCCGGTATGACCGAGGTCGGAGCCCTTTTCGAGGCCAAGAAGGTCTACCTTCCCCACGTCATGGCTGCCGCTGCCGCGATGAACGCCGCCATGGATGTGCTCAATCCCGAGCTCGAGAAGCGCGGAGCTGAAGTCTCCGCCGGTCTCGGAACCGTCGTCATCTGTACGATCGAGGGAGACATCCACTCCATCGGAAAGGACATCGTCGCCATCATGCTGAAGGTCGCCGGATTCAAGGTCGAGAACATCGGAAGGGACGTTCCCCTGGACCAGATCGTCGATGCTTGCAAGAAGTATCAGCCTGTCGCCGTTGGAACCTCTGCTCTGATGACCTCCACCATGGTCCACCAGAAGACCTTCGAAGAGAAGCTCAAGGCTGCCGGAATCAGGGACTCCCTGCTGACCAACGTCGGTGGAGCCCCCGTCACCCAGCAGTGGGCGGACGAGATCGGAGCCGACCTCTACACCGAGAACGCCTCCGATGCGGCCGCCAAGTTCACCGCCGCATTCGAGAAGAAGTAAGCGTAGTCTTTATCTTCTTCAAACTTCTTAACTAAACTGCACGCGGCCGGGCCTCACACCGAGGTTCCGGCCGTTCTCCGTTTTCGGAGGCCAACACATGGATGTTAACGAAATGAAGAATGCCAGCTCTGGTACCGCCGGTACGTCCAGTATCGACGAGTTTATCAAAGCTAATCATAAGAAGAAATTCCAGTTCGGCATAATCGCCGCGCTGCTGTGCGCCATCTACTGGGGAGTCTGGTACGTCCCCGGGTACGCGGTATGGGAGATGCCTGATTTCCTTCCAGCAGCAATGACTAACATGACCAACGCCGGATACGGGGACGATGTCACCTACACGATGGCATGTATCCTCCTCTGTCTGGTCAACGCCATCATCGACACCCTCATCCTGTTCATCTGGAACGGGGCCCTCGGGAAGATGGGCGAGCTCAAGAGGACTTTCGTCGAGTTCAAGGCTGCGAACATTTACTTCGTCTACGCCGGTATCTGCGGAGCGGGAGCCGTCTTCGGAACCTACGTCGCTGCGCAGTTCCTCAACCCCGGATTCGCAGCTGTCGCCGGTGTTCTGTATGCCCTCGTCGGGACTATAATGTCCGTCTTGTACCTCCATCAGAAGGTCACCAAGAGAGGATACATCGCGGTCGTCATCATGATCGTCGGAGCGTTCGTCCTGTTCGCCGGGACCATTTTCGGAGGAGCGGAGTCTCCTAACATGATGCTCGGAATTCTCGGAGGCGCCATGTGCGCCATATGCTGGGGTCTCGAGGGGACTTTCGCTGGGAAGGCGCTAGATTACTGTGAGCCCGATTGCGGTATCCAGCTCAGGTTCTTCTGGGAAATGATCCTCTGGATTATCGTATGCGTGGTGCTTGCCATCAGCGGAGTGCCGATCTTCTCTACTATCGCTACCGTCGTCACTGACCCGTACATCCTGCTCGTAGTCATCCTGCTGGGATTCTCCTTCGCCTGGTGCTACGTCACCTGGTACAAGTCCTTCCCCTTCATCGGCGTCGCCCGCGGACAGGCCATCGGCTCCTTATATGCCGCATGCTCGATCGTGTTCATGGTCCTGTTCTTCGGTGTCGACAACGCCATCGGCGGGCACGACATGGCCCACGTGCTGCCTACGATCGGCGGACTGATCATATGTCTGTTCGGCAGCTATCTCATAGCGACAGAGGATGCGGAAGGATTGGTGTCCCTTAAGGACGATTCCGTTATGGGGGGTGAATGATTTGATAGTCGGCGCACCTTTGAAGTTCAGAATATTGGAAGTAGTCGAGAAGAAGCCCATGTGGAACTATGAGATCGTGGACATTCTCAAGGACGAGTATCATCTGAACTCTGCCATAGGGCGTGACAACATCAACTACGACTGCATCGAGACCGTCTCGGCAGGGTTCTGCAAGGAGGTGGACTGGGCCATCGACACCGATGGCTCCAAGTTCGATCCCAAGCACCCTGGAAGGCTTCTCACCAAGTACGAGCTGACTCCCTATGGGAAGAAGACGTTGGATGAGTTGAAAGCAAAGGTCAGGCACTATACGCCCGAGTGAGGTGATGAAATGTCGAATATCAATTGGGACGGATACTCCGCATTCTTCGATGACGGGATTATCCCCGCATCCGACATCGTGAGCACGGTGTTCATCATCGCTGTCGCACTTGCCGGATTGTACATCGCAAGGTGGATGTACAGCAAACTGTGACCCTTGAGGGACGGCTTCCGTCCCCTTTGGTCCCCCACCGCCATGGAGCGGTGGGAAACATTTTACTTCTTCTCTATCGTTTGCGCCATGTCGGCGGTTCTATCATTTCGCCGTCTCTGTTTGACCATAGGAAGGCAAGACGTCCCTGGTGTTTCTCAGGTAAAACAACTGTGTAGAAGACCGTCTGTCGTTACACCGTTAAAAACTGTGGTTTATCATGCTATTATTAAATATTGTTGGATGAATACAGCCTTATCTTTCCGTATCTGGAGATTGGACTGATAACATGGCCAACTATGGAATCGCATTGGACATCGGCACCAGCGGACTCCGCTGCCAGGCTCTCGACCTGGACACCGGCGAGACTCTCGGCACAGCAATCACCCAGCGCCATCCCATTCCCGGGATGAACGTCATAGACCACGTCAATTTCGCCATCCAATCCGGCGAGGATGTGGCGCACGGCCTCATAGTCAATGCGGCGAACAATCTGTTCAAGGCTTTGGGAATCGACCTGTCCCAGGTCAGGATGATAGGGGTCTGCGGGACCACCTTCCAGCTTTCCCTATTCGAGAACATAGAGATAAGGGACCTGGCGTACGCCGGCAAGAACGCCTTGAAGAACATGGGCGTCGTGCCTCCGGAGAGGAACGGCTCCATCAGGAAGGCGTCCGAGCTCGGTCTTGTGAATCTTCCCAACGCCGAGGTCATCATCCCTCCCGCGGTCACCCATGAGATCGGGGCGGACGCCATCGCCATGTTGAAAATGACCAACATCCTGAATGAGAAGGAGCCTGTCATCGTCGTCGATTATGGAACCAACGCCGAGATGGCCCTAATCGTGGATGGGAAGATCTACACCGGCTCTGCCGCCGCCGGTCCTGCTTTGGAAGGACAGGAGATCGAGCGCGGGATGCTGGCCGCTCCCGGGGCGATTTCTGATGTGAACCCTGTGGACGGCGGATGGGAGTGCACAGTCCTTGATAACGCCATCATCGACAGAAAGGCCGATATCGTGGATCCCTGTACCGGGAAGGTCGTCTCCAAAGGGAGCCAGCCTGCCGTCGGAGTCACCGGGACAGGGGTCGTCGCCGCCCTCTACTGTGGAATATACGGGGGACTGATCAACACTCCGGCGATATCCACTCCCGACGAGAGGATCCATCTCCAGGACGACGTGTGCATCACCTCTCATGACGTAGAAGAGGCCGGAAAGGCCATAGGCGCCCTCCGTGCCGGTTTCTTGACGCTGTTGCATGAGGCTGGGCTTTGGACAGGCGATGTCAAGAAGGCCTACATGTCCGGGGCGTCCGGATTGTATGTCGATGCCATCAAGGCTTTGGGCATCGGGATGGTCTGCCCTGGCGCCACACATCTCATACAGTTCGGAAACACCTCGATCGAGATGGCAAGGAAGGTGGCCTTCGGCCAGGTCGACCTGCTGAAGCTCCGCGAGTTCGCCAAGGAGCTCAGGGCCACGCATGTGATGTTCGCCACGTCGGAGACGTTCAAGAACATCTACTCCATCGAGTATTCCCTCTGGTGCACCGGAATGCCCGCAGACCAATACAATCCTATGCTCGACATATACGGCCTGCCTCCGCTTTCCGAGCCTTCCAAGAACGTGAAGGTTGAAAGGCTCGCCAAGACGGACCTTCCCGACGTGGAGAAGAGGGGCGTCATCATGCTCGAGGAGTCCAGGACCGTCCTCACCGGAAGGGTCGTGGGCTGCATCAGATGCCGTAAGTGCATGAAGGCGTGCCCTGAGAAGGCCCTTTCCATCGAGTTGGAGGACGACGGTGTCCATGCGTATGTCAAGTCGGACAGATGCGCCGGAACCGCATGCAGGCGTTGCGAGCATGCCTGCGAGGGCAGCTTCCTCTCCCTTAGGGAGTTCGAGATAGTCCAGTGAAACCTTTTCCGGCTCTGGTCCGCCAGGGCCGGATATATAATTTGTCATTTCACGGGCTGTATTTGCCTTGTTTGCCCATTTTTAATCTCGCATCATCCGCATCTGTCGGTTCTGCATCCAACAAAGATAACGGTTTCTATATCCTTTTATCCCGCCTAGTCAATCCAGACATATGGATTTGTTTGTGGCATGGATTATCCTGCTGGTGGCCAGCGTCATCGAGCCCATCTGGGTCACCTGTTTGGATAAGTCCGAGAATTTCAAGAAGAAGGGCTGGGGCGCTGCCGCGTTGATTCTGGTCCTGTTGTGCCTTTACCTTCTATCTATTCCGTCCAATCCCGAGAACATCGGGCCAGGGGTCTCTTATTCCATCCTTGCGGGAATAGGTGCAGCCGGGATCGTGCTCATCGGCCGCGTGCTTTATAAGGAGAAGCTGACGGCAAGAAAGCTTCTGTTCATAGCGATGATAGTCGTAGGGATAATCGGAGTGAGGATGATTTCGGGGTGATTGGATGGAGATAAAGAACAAGACTGCTTTTGCTTGGATATTGATCATCCTTGGAGGATTCCTGCAGCTCGGATGGTCCATCGGCCTGGCTTACACGGAGAGCTTCACCAACATCGCTTGGGACATCGTCACAATCGTATTCCTGTTCCTGAGCATGGTTTGTCTGGAATACCCCATGAGGCTCGGGGTGCCTTTCACTACC
>JAFZXW010000136.1 GCA_017616575.1 Candidatus Methanomethylophilaceae archaeon | reverse complement strand
GACCCTTAAGGTCCAGAGACCGTGAGAGAACGGGTGCTGGGGACCCATGATGACCCACATCTTGTCGGTGTCCATCTTCTCCGCTTTCTCTTCGATCTCCTTGATGGGCACGATGGAGTCTGCCATCATTCCCACCCCCTGAGCTTATAGGACTTCCTGAAGGGGAAGAACTCGTAGGTCTTGGGCGTGAGCAGCCTCTCGAGCTTGGGATGGTTGTCGAAAACGATGCCGAAAAGCTCCCAGGTCTCCCTCTCGTGCCAGTTCGCGCCCTCCCAGATGGGGGTGACGGAATCCACGTGGAGGTCGTCGGCGGGTATGTCGACGGTGAGCTCGATGGCCACGCCGGTGTAGTAGTTGGTGAGGATGTAGACGGTCGACATGTGGTCGATGTAGTCTATCCCCATGACGATCGAGCAGTGCTCGAAGGTGAGGTTGTCGTGAATGTATTTGCAGACGGCGAAGATGTGCTCCCTGGGGACCTTCGCGTGGACCCTGCGGACCCCGGTCTTGGTGACCTGGACGCACGGGAACTTGGCGGGAAGCGCCTTCGCGATCTCCTCCACCGTCGGTTTCTGGCTGACTTCGTCCATGCTCAGTCCTCCATCGTGACTCCTCTCCTCATGTAGCTCTCGATCTTCTTCTGGAGCAGCATGAAGCCGTCTATCATGGCGTCGGGACGGGCAGGGCAGCCGGGTATGTACAGGTCGACGGGCACGATCTGGTCGAGCCCCTGGACGGTGTTGTAGGAGTCGTACCAGGGACCGCCGGAGATGGCGCACTCCCCCATGGCGACGACCCATTTGGGATTGGGGATCTGCTCGTAGAGACGCCTGAGGTCGGGACGGATCTTCTTGGAGATCCATCCGTTCACGAGAAGAATGTCAGTCTGCCTGGGCGAAGAACGATAGATCATGCCCAGACGTTCGGCGTCGTACCTGGGGGCGGACGCGGCCGCCATCTCCAGGGCGCAGCAGGCCAGCCCCCAGTGCAGAGGGTGCATGGAGTTCTTCATCGCCCAAGCCCAGATCGGCCCGGTCAGCTCGTCCACGGTCCTTTTGGTACCCGAGCTGAGCAGGTTGTTGATCATGGAGTTGGACCACGACATGAACTCGTCAGCACTCATTGCTACAGCATGAGGGTATAGGCTCATATCCATACGGTTTCCTCCTTCTTAAGAGCGTATATCACTCCCAGAATCAAAATAGCGAAGAACACGACCATCAACGACAAGGCCATCGTCGAGAGACCCCCGAAGGCGATTGCCCAAATCATAAGGAAGGTCGCGACCAGATCGAATACCACGAATATCAACGCGAACGTGTAATACTGGAATCTGAACTGGACATGCGCTTCACCAATTGGTTCTGAACCGCACTCATAGGTTGTCTCCATCCACTGAGTCGGTTTCGAGGGACGAATGAGCCTCGATACCCACCATGCCAGAGGGGCGAAACCGAGAGCGATGACGCTCACGATTGCCAATGGCATGTAGTACACAATTAGTGACATTGTGTCTTGGCGATGAATTGTTAGTACATAAAGGTTCCACAGAACTTAATATACAACGTCATGAGGTTTTCCAGCAACGTCATATTTAAATACAATCAATAGAGGGCGTTATATACAGTTTGTGGCCGTCTAAACTCGCAAGGCCTCTCTTAGGACGGCTGTCGCCTTCTCCACTCACGATATTGGCCGCATGCAGGACAGAAATCGTCATTTTTCCCCAGCTTTCCCCCGCATGAAGGACATATGGCCCCCGATTTCCTCATTCTAAACCGGAATACCGCTGCCAGAGCCAATAGCCCCGCCAACATCGCAGCCATGGAGGCGATCAGGACAGGATCCAGGACGTACCAATCGACGCTTTTGTCCTCGATCATGCCGTCCGACCATATGTATCCGGGCTTCAACGAAAGCACCGCGGTATGCCTGCCTTTCTCCACTCCTGAGCCGCCCTCCACGGTATAACCGTCCGAGGGTCCGATCCCGGTCTTCTCGCCGCCGTCGTAGAACGCAAAACCAGTCATGGGAGAAGCGGCCTCCATCAAGACATGGGCCTCGTCGGAAGGGGATATGCCGTACAAGGAATCCGCCATGTGGTCGTCATATGCGAAGGTACCGTGACTCGTCTTCGTCAGGCTTCCTATCAGCATGTACTCCCTGTCGACCTTCCACTCACCGGTGTCAATGCGGACGCCGTTCGATGTCCATGCCGGGTCGTCCCAGGTAACGTCCACATAGTACCAGCTGCCATCCACCTTCACGAGATTCCACGCATGGTCCGATGCTCCTCCGGATTTGTAAGTGCTTCCCGTCACTCCGACGCAATCCAGCCCGTACTGGTGGCACAAGTACGTGAATGCCTTGGTGTATCCTTCGCACACCGCCTTCTTCTCGACGAACACGCCGTATATGTCTCCCTTGTGGTCCTTGTCGTCGCCAGGCAGCCTGTCGGTATAAACGACGTTCCGGCACAGCCAATCGTGAATCATCATGACCTTCTTGTGGTCGGAGTTGGCGAAAGACATATCGATTGACGGGAGGGAGGCCATCAGAACCACGTCCATCAACCTGATCTCGTATTCGGAGAACAAAGGCTCGTACCTGAATTCGAAGCATCTGTCAGATTCTGTATAGACGTATAATGTCCAGCTGCCAGTAAAATACCAGACCTCCGGATGGTCGTACTTGTACGCGTTCCTTACCTCCTCTCCTTCTTTCACAGACAGGTAATCCAGCCCGGAAAGCGTCGTGCGATTCTTCACGGCCCTGTCGAGGCCGTCATAAGCCTTCTTCTGCCGGTCGTTCAAGGAATCATATATCGTAGAGACGTCGCCGGACGCGTCCGCATCCGAATCGACGGACAATACGAGAAAAAGCGCTGCTGCAGCATCGAAAACGAGACGCACAGGACGATGCCCCTCCAGAACCGCCCCTTGGCAGAAAGAACGCCGAGTCCCATGCGCTTCCATTTACCCATCGGATAAATACGTTGCATCCATCCTTGTGAAAGGGACGGACGGTCCGGAGCAGGTCCAACCATGTGCCGTGACGTCCGAGGAGGCATGACATGACCATTGGATTCATCGGAGCAGGAAAAATGGGGGAAGCCCTTATCGCAGGGCTGATTTCTAAAAACGTCTTCTCCAAAGACCAGATAACGGCCTGCGCCCCGTCGGAGAGCACCCGCTCCCGCATTGGAAACGCATACGGGATAAGGACTTACGAGACCGCGGAGGAGATGTCGAAGGCCGCGGACGTCCTCGTGCTCGCGGTCAAGCCGAAGCATGTGGCCGAGGTGTTCTCCCAGAAGGTGGAATGCGACGGGAAGATCCTCGTCAGCGTCGTCGCCGGGCTTTCCATGGAGAAACTGGAGGGCATGGCGCCCGGGGCGAAGGTCGTGAGGGTGATGCCGAACCACTGCTGCATGGTGCTCGAAGGAGCCATGGGATACTCCTGCTCACCGAAACTAGGGCAGGAGGACAAGAGGATGGTCGCGGGGATGCTGGACGCCGTCGGCCTCGCGGTGGAGGTTCCGGAATCCGAGATGGACGCGATAACCGGGATAGCCGGAAGCTCCCCCGCGTTCATGTACATGGTCATCGACGCGATGGCGGACGCGGGAGTCCTGAACGGGCTGTCCCGCGCGGACTCGATAAGGCTGGCCGCACAGTCGATGCTCGGAGCGGCGAAGATGGTCCTTGAGACGGGGAAGCATCCATGCCAGCTCAAGGACGAGGTCTGCTCCCCGGCAGGGACCACCATCGTCGGCGTGAAGGCCTTGGAAGACCTCGGCCTCAGGTCGGCGGTCCTAGCCGCGGTGGATGACACGATAGGCAAATCCAGAAGGATGAGCGGAAGGCGATCGCCTTCTGAAAAACGACTTCAACAGCGCCACCCCGATGCGGGGGGCGTTGCTCCATATAGGCCCGGCCTCCCAGTCCAGGTCCTTCTTGTTGCAGACCGTGGAGTTCATCATGCGGGAGCCCTCGTCCTTGGTCTCCCACAGGCGGGCCTCCCTCTCCTCCGGATCCGCGATCTCCAGGATGGAGTCGACCTTGTGCATCAATTCCCGAGCGAACTCCGTCCTCTCGCGCCTGTCCCGATAGACCTGCTCGGATATGCGGCCTGCCCCGAACTCCTTCTCGGCCAGGATCTGGGCGGCATCGTAGGAAATCTCGGCGACGTCGTCCCTGCTCATCCATTCGGTCTCATAGGACAGCACATGCTTCCAGGAAGGGCTGTCCAGCAGCCTCCTGTGGTCTTCCAGCGTGCGGGCGCGGAGCCTGTACCCCCATTTATCCGGCTCCTCGAAGACACGGCTGCCGGGATCGACGAACGGAGCGAACGGGGCGTTGTATATGAACAGCCTGTCCTCTCTGCGCACCGACGCCCAGAGGCGCTCGGAGGCCCTGGCGCTGTCCAGCGCGGACTCCCTGTCCTGGAACGGCAGGCCGTTCATGTAGAACAGGTCGAACCTGCTGCAACCGTTCCTGAACGACGACGCGACCGTCTTCTCGATGTTCTCGTTGGTGTACCCTTTGCCGAGGGCGAAGCACACCTTCTCGTCGTGGGAGTCGGGGGAGAACTCTATCGACCAACCGCCCTCGAAGGCCTTGTCCAGCTTCTGGAAGTACTCCGGCGTGGCGCCGTTGAACAGCTCCACCACCACATGGTTCCTTATGCGCCGGCTCCTGCACTCCTCCAGGAAACGGTCCGCGTACCCCATGCCGCCCTGCCTGAGGTCCCCGACGATGAACACTGGGGCCTTGAAGTAGGACTGGATCATCTCCATGTCGTCGGCCAGCCTCTCCGGGCTCCTGAACGCCGGCGACTTTCTGCAGGCTACGCGGGAGTTCGCGAAATGGGATCCGCCGCACTCGGCGCAGTTGACGGAGCACCCCCTCACGGTGAACACCGAGGTCAGGGGGATCTTGTCCCACCCCTGCCAGGGGAGGGCGCCCTTGACGTCCATGCTGCGCATGGTGCACTTGATCATCGTCCCGTAGTCGAATATGACCTCGTCCAGTGATTCCAAGGAATACGAGAGCGGGTTGGAATGCGGCCTCCCGGATTCATCCTTCCAGGTCAGGTTCGGGACATCGGAGAGGTCTCCCCCTTTCTGGAGGACGTCCATCATCCGGACCGTCGGGACCTCTGTGGTGTCGCCGCGCATGACCAGGTCCACCTCGGGGCGGGCTATCAGCTCCTCGTGGAAATATGAGGAGGTGAACCCCCCCAGCTCGACCTTGGACCCCGGATGGAGCCTCTTGACTATCTTTGCCAGCTCCAGCGCCCCGTGCGCGTGCGGCATCCAGTGGAGGTCGATGGCGAAGACGTCGGCGTCCAGGCCCGCGATCTTCTTCTCGGCGTCGAACCGGTCGTCGGCCAGCATCTGGACGGCGATGTTGGCTATGCGCGTCCTGTAGCCGGCGGCCTCCAGGTGGGAGGATATGGTCATGAACCCCACCGGGTACATCTCGAAGACCGGCGAGGACGGGATGACGTCGCTCACCGGCCCGTAGAATATGGGCTTCTTGCGGAAGTCGTAGACGCTCGGGGCGTGCAGGAACACTACGTCGTAGCGGGACACGCCTCACTTCCCGTAGCGCCTGTGACGCTGCTGGTAGGTCCTGATCGCCCTGAGCAGGTCGATGTACCTGAACCCCGGCCAGTAGACGTCTATGAAATACAGCTCCGAATACGCCATCTGCCACAGGAGGAAGTTGGATATGCGGACCTCCCCGGACGTGCGCATGACCAGGTCCGGGTCCGGGAGGCCGAAGGTGGACACGTACTTCCCGAAGACGTTCTCGTCGATGTCGTCGATGTCGAGCTTCCCGTCCATCACGTCCTTGACGATGCCGCGGACTGCCGTCGTGATGTCATGGCGGCCGCTGTAGGCTATGGCTAGGTTCAGGTGGTACCTGTCGTATCCCTTGGTCTTCTCCAGAGCGAAGTCCATCGCTTTCAGAACATAGTCCGGCAGCAGGGAGCAGTCCCCGATGACGCGGATGGACACCTGGTACTGGTGGATGCGCTCGTCGTTGGCGAACTCGGTGAGGGCGCTGGCGAGGGACCTCATGAGGAACTCCACCTCGGAGTCCTCCCTCTTGAAGTTCTCCATGGAGAAGGCGTAGACCGTGAGGTACCTTATCCCGAGGTCGATGCACCAGTCCAGGACCTCGCGGAGCTTGGACTTGCCCATCTCGTGGCCTTTGTTCGTGTCCTCCGTCATGAGGACCTCCTTCGCGTACCTCCTGTTCCCGTCCATGATGACGGCGATATGCTGAGGCATGTCGTAGCCCCTGACCTCCTTCTCTATGCGGGACTGGTACACGGAGTACATCGGGTCCGAGATTATGCGCGGATAGTCCATGAGATCACTGGAAATCCTCTGGAATGCCCGCTGCGGCCTCCCCCAGGTCGAAGCATCCTATGGCAGCGACCGCGCCGATGACCCCTTTCATGCCGGTGACGGCGATGATCTGGACCCCGTTCTCCTCGGCGGCGCGGACGGCGTCCTCCTGGGTGTACAGGACGGACTTGCAGCTCCACCCGAACTCCTTCAGCGGCTCCGGGATCTTCAGGCCTTTGAACACGGTCACGACGCTCCCGTCCGAGAGGGACTCCTTCTTGACGAAGTCGACGGCGTACTCCACCAGCGCGGGGATGTCCTCCTCCCTGACGGCGAAAGAGGCCGCGGTGGAGCAGCAGTTGGTCGTCTTGGTGGGGACCTTGGGGTTGAGCTGGATGATCTTGTGCTCCAGGAACTTGCCTATGGGGCACTGGGTCGCCATCTTCAAAGACGTCACCCACGACGCGCCCTTCTCCTTGGTGTCGGTGTCGTCGATGCCGATCACTACGCGCACGTACTTCGGCGTGATGATGTCCACATGTGCGCGGTTGGCCCCCCCGATCTTGAAGTCGTCGGGGTACTCGGTGCGTATGACGTCCTCGCACTGGGGCAGGCAGGCGCCTATGCCCACGGAGGCGCCGGCGATCCCGTACCATGTGGTGCGGACCTCGTCCCCCTCGACCTTCAAGGCCTTGAGCCCCTGGCCGCCTATGTCCTGCTGGGCCGGGCCGAAAGAAATCTCCCCCTCGCCGATGACGACGTCCATGACTATCGTCCCGGACCTCAGCCTCACGTCGGTCGCTATCCCTTTGGTGCGACGCCTGTTGACCACGTCCCACTGGGCGGGGCCCTCCGCGCTGCATTTCTCTATGACCTGGGCGACGCCGTTCTCCTCGTCAACGAGGGTGAAGAACCCCTTGCAGAACAGGGGGCCGTACCTCTCGCGGACCTCGTCCGGCCTCAAAACGTATGTCATCCTCGCTCCTCCTCGTAATCGTCTGGGTCTGCGACCGAGATGGCCTCCGGGGGCACGTGCTTGCACAGGAACACGGTGCGGGCGGCCTTCCCTATGTCGTACCCCATGTCTATGCAGACGTCGGTGTCCACCTCGAGCACCACGGGGTCGTCGACCCTGACGGACCCCGCCTTGTAGGCGTCCCCGTAGGTGAGCGACAGGTGGACCATGGCCCTGTCGGAAGGGTATATCCCGGACTCCTCCAGAAAGCCGGCCTCCTCCGGGGTGGCCGGATAGTAGAGGAACTCCGGCACGTCCTCGTTGTCCAGGACCAGGTCGAGCTGGACGGTGTGGCCGTAGGTGGCCTTGATCTTCCCGCCGACTATCATGTACCTGCCCTTCGGGTCGGTCTCGACCAGGGCCTCGATGTGCCTCGTCCTGAGCCAGTCCATGCGGCTGTTGCGGGCCTTCACTATGTTCAGGACCTCGCGGATGGAGACGTACCCCTGGGAGTCCATGTCCGGGTCGTTCTTGCGGTGCCTGAGTATCCCGGCGAGGGACCTCCCGAGCTTCTCGACCTCGTAGTCGGACATCAGGAACTTGCCCTCCTCGCCGCAGTAAGGGCACCTCTCGTCCCTGAAATAGCCGTGCTCCTCGCATTCCCTTATCATATGCGGGCCTCCGAAGCCCTTTCGGCGGCCTTCACGGCGTTCGCCATAAGCATGCATATGGTCATCGGTCCGACCCCTCCGGGCACCGGGGTTATCGCCGAGGCCTTCTCCTTCACGGCCTCGAAGTCGACGTCGCCGACCAGCCTGCTGCCAGAAGGTTTAGACGGGTCGTCGACCCTGTTGGTCCCGACGTCTATGACGACCGCCCCCTCCTTGACCATGTCCGCGGTCACGAAGCGGGGCTTCCCGATGGCCACGACGAGTATGTCGGCCTGCCTGGTGATCTCCGGAAGGTTCTTGGTGCGGGAATGGACCACCGTCACGGTGGAGTCGGCGCCGGCGCCCTTCTGAATCATCAACGCGGCCATGGGCTTCCCGACTATGTTGCTGCGCCCGACCACGACAACGTGCTTCCCTTTGGTCTCGATCCCGGACCTGACCAGCATCTGCTGGACCCCGGCGGGGGTGGCCGGCAGGAAGTCGGGGTTCCCGATGAGCATACGGCCGACGTTGGCCGGATGGAAGCAGTCGACGTCCTTGTCCGGGGATATGGAATTTATGACCTGCTCCTCGTCCAGATGGGAGGGAAGCGGGAGCTGGACCAGGAACCCGTGCACGGACGGGTCGCGGTTGAGCTCCTCCACCTTGGCCATCAGGGCCTCCTGCGAGATGTCGCCCGGCATGCGGACGGTGACGGAATGCATGCCCAGCGACTCGCACATCTCCCCTTTCTTGCGGACGTATACCTGGGACGCGGGATCGTCCCCCACGAGGACGACGGCTAGGCCGGGGACGACGCCCCTCTCCTTGAGGGCGGCGATCCTCGCCCTGAGCTCCAAATATATTTCCTCGGAGACGTCCTTTCCCAGAATGAGCCTGGAAGTCATAGATACACCTGTGGTGCGGTAAAGGGTTCCCTTTCTTTATACTAACTATAGGGCGGGGCCTCGGCCTATGGTCCCCGGGACGAGCCCCAGGTCTAAAATTCCGGCCAACACCTCGCGCACGCGGGCGGCGTTAGTCCTCTCCTCAGACGCGTCCATAATTCCTCCGTCCCGGCGTTCGCACATATGCCAGGAATGGGTGGCGAGCGCGAAGTCCCCCATCCCTGCGGCCATCTCGACGTAATCGGAAGGGGCGCGCTTCCCCTCGTGCATCGGCCAGAGGTACGCGGCGATGGTCTTGCCGCGGGAATCCTTCGACTTCGGGACGGGATATTCCACCACCCCCAGGCCGGTGTCGTACGGCTCGCAGCCCCCGAAACGGTACTCGGAGGAATCGGCACTGACGCCGAGGGACGGCAGCTTCG
>JAFZXW010000135.1 GCA_017616575.1 Candidatus Methanomethylophilaceae archaeon | reverse complement strand
ATGATGGTCAACATCGGGTACACCTTCATCGGCGAAGGCTACGCCACTCTGACCGTGTACGAAGGCGGCCTGTTCGGGTCGACCACCGATGACATTGTCAACCTGGCCTCCGTCAGGATCCTGGAGGACGGGAGGTTCGACAGGGCCTCCCTCAAGACGGCGTCTTCCCATACCGGCGGCACCCACTCCTCGACGATGGTCGTCCACGAGGGCCTGGGCTACGTCTTCTGCAACGACGCCTTCCAAGTGTACGACGTATCCACCATGGAGCTCCTCGCCTCTGCCAGCGAGGGGACGTTCTACGCCCATGGGGACATGGCCATATCCACCGGGCATCCCGGCAAGGTCTATGCGTACAGGGCGAGCTACAATAACACCTCCCAGATAGCCGTCGCCGTTTACGACGTGGATTCCAACACGATCTCGGTGGAATTCCTGTCCGACGTGTCCGTGCAGCAGTACTGCTCCCAGCAGCCTCGTTTCCTCTCCGACGGAAGCATAGTGTTCGTGAACGACAAGGGCCTCCTCTACTGCGTCAAGGCGGAAGCGGATGCCACGGGGATGTCGATGGACATCCAGTCCGTTGAGATGGGCACGGGCGAGGAGATCCGCCTAGGAGTGGCGTTCAATCCTTCCAACTCTAACGGCAAGGGTGTGACCTGGAGCACCTCCGACCCGTCTGTGGCCGTCGTTTCAGAGGACGGCATCGTGACCGCCGTGGGGCCGGGACGGGCCGTCGTGACCGCCGTCTCGGATGTCTGGGGCTTCAGCGCGGAATGCGCCGTACATGTCGTCGGCATGTCCGCCGGATCCCGGTTCGTCCAGGACGGAGTGGTGTACAAGGTGGTGGATCCTGTGGGCCGCACGGTGTCGGCGGTCGGATACGAGGACATCCCGGACGATCTCGTCATTCCGGCGGGCGTCGTCGCGGAGGGCCTGTCGTTCGAGGTGACAGGGATCGGGTTGAAGGCGTTCGCCCGCTCCGGGATAAAGACGCTTGTGACTTACGTAGACGTCGGCCAGTACGCATTCTACGGATGCCTCGACCTGAGGTCCGTGACCGTGATGGACGGGGCGGCCTCCATCCAGAAGAGCGCCTTCAGCGAGTGCCGGAGGCTTGCCGCCGTCGAGCTTCCCGGGACCTTGACCGTCATCGGCGAGAACGCGTTCTACAATTGCGTGGCGCTGTCGTCGATATCGTTCCCGGACTCTTTGGAGAGCATAGGGATGAAGGCCTTCGCCTATTGCAAGAAGCTGACATCGCTGACCATCCCGTCCGACGTGGGCGCGTACGCCTTCTATAAG
Source organism: Candidatus Methanomethylophilaceae archaeon (assembly GCA_017616575.1). Lineage (GTDB taxonomy): Archaea > Thermoplasmatota > Thermoplasmata > Methanomassiliicoccales > Methanomethylophilaceae > Methanoprimaticola. The sequence goes on along the minus strand of JAFZXW010000135.1, from coordinate 4,829 downwards.
TGCACCGGCCTCAAGACCCTCAGGATCGAGGGGGAGTCGGCGACGGTGGCCAAGAGCGCCTTCAGCGGATGCACCGGCCTCAGGAACGTGTACGTGTCCGACGGCATTGGGAGCATAGTGTCGAACGCGTTCTACGGGTGCTCGTTCTACGTCCTCGGAAAGAAGGTGGGGGTCACGGCCGCCAATCTGGCCGGGCACAAGTTCCTCGGGACCTGCGACCATCTAGAAGCGTACGTCCCGGACATCGGCGGGTCGTTCTCGATCGACGGAGTGAGGTATTCCGTGACGACCGTGGACGGGAAGACGGAGGTCGCCGTGAAGGGGGCTTCCGTGAAGGACGTCGTGATTCCCGGGAGCGTCAGATACCTCGGGTTCGATTGGAAGGTGACCGAGGTAATGTCCAAGGCATTCTACGGCAACGGATCGATAGAGTCGGTGGAGATCTCCGGGCCTACGTCGGTAGGCACGAAGGCATTCGCAGAGTGCAAGAACCTGGCCAGCGTCCGCGTCGTCGGGAAGGCCTCCATAGGCTCCTACGCCTTCGCCAACTGCTCCGGACTGTCCGTCCTGGACCTCTCCGCGGTCAAGAAGATAGGGGCCAGCGCTTTCAGCGGGTGCGTAGGGCTGTCCGAGGCCGCGTTCTCGGAGGCCCTGTCCTCGGTCGGATCCAACGCGTTCTACAAAGTCAAGTTCTACGAAGGCGGCGAGGTCCTTCCCAACACGGTCGCGGGGCTTGTCGGAAAGTCTTTCCAGGGGTCGGGCGGCATTCTCTACGCGGTCTGATCCGGCAGTCAAACGATTTACGCCCCCCAGGCGTGGCCTCCGGAGGACATCGCCCCGGCTCTCCGGAGGCCGCAGGGGCTTTTTTGCGCATTTTTGCTTCGCCCTCGAGTAGCGTGCGCGCATCGCCAAGATAATAATCGGAGCCGACGTTCGGGTCCGCATGACATACGACGGTAGGATGGGCATCGAGGACATCGTCGACGAGGAAAGGACGGTGTACTTCGACACTTACAAGCTCAAGAAGATCACAGGCACCCGCGTCGGGTCCATAATGGGGGTCAGCGAGTTCTCCTCCCCTTTCAAAGTCGCCTGCGAGCTAGCCGGCCTGTATCCCGGGGACAAGGCGAACAAGTACATAGACGCCGGGAACGTCCTGGAGCCGGTGCTGAGGAGCCATCTGGCAAAGAACGTCTCGTCGATGCTTGGAAGCGTCCTTGGAATCCCGGAGGGGCATTCCATTGCCGTGGAGGAGCCTGTTCCGATGGAGATGTGCGGGTACGACCATTTCCACAACGACAAGCTGTTCGGCGGGCTGGTCGACGGATACATCAAAGTGGACAACGTGAGGAATTCGATCCTCGAGATCAAGACCTCCGGCGTGAAGGAGAAATGGGAGGACGGTGCCGGAGGGTACACCAACGTCCCGATGTCGTACATGTACCAGGCCTCCCTGTACGCCGAGCTCTCCAACCTGGACAGGATAGTGTTCCTGGTCGGGTTCCTGGAAGAGGACGACTACGACCGCCCCAAGCAGTGGGTGCCCACCGAGGAGAACACCTACGTCATCGTGAAGCAGAAGCTCGACATGAAGCCGGTGATGGACCAATGCGCCGCATGGTACAACGAGTACATTAAAGGCGGATACACCCCCGAGTGGACGGATTCCGAATGCGACCAGGAGGTCCTGAAGTACCTCAAGGCGTTCAAGAGGAAGAAGAGATGACGGTCGAGGAGATATTCACGAGGACCAGCGTAAGGTCGTTCGACGGCCGCCCGGTCCCGGAAGAGGATGTCGAGCTCATGCTCAAGGCGGCGATGCACGCCCCCTCCGCCATGAATCAGCAATGCTGGGAGTTCTTCGTCGTGGACGATGTGGGGCTCCTTCAAGGGCTGTCGCGTGCCGCCCCCTATGCCGGCCCGGTCGGCAGGGCGCCTATGGCCATCGTCCTGGCAGCCGACAAGGGGAGGATGAAGGCTCCCAAGATGTGGCAGCAGGACCTCGCCGCCGCCGCACAGAACATCCTCCTGGCCGCCAAGTCCAGGGGCATCGGCACGGTCTGGATCGGGATTGCCCCGCATCCGGACAGGATGGCGGCCGTTTCCGGCATCATGGGGCTTCCTGAAGGGCTCAAGCCGTTCTGCGTCATAGCCGTCGGATACCCTTTCGGGGACGTCGTTCCCAACGAGGGCCGCTACAAGCCGGAAAGGGTCCACCGCAACCGTTTCGTCGCCAAGGATGAAGCATCCAGTCTACTCCGAGCAGCATTCCCAGGAATGCGAAGTTGGATAGGAGGAACAGCGCCATGAACGCCTTGGAGCTGTGGCTCTCCCATCTGGCGTAGATGCGGAAGGTTATCAGGCTGGCCATGGACGCTATCGGGGTCCCGAACCCTCCGATGTTGGCGCCTGCCAGAAGCGCCTCCCAGTCCGAGGTGAAGTTGGAAAGCATCATGGCCGCCGGGACGTTGCTGACAGCCTGGCTGAACAGGGCGGTCGTCAGGACAGGCGACTCGTCCATGAGGCCGCCGAGGAAGCCGACGACCGGCTCCAGGCTGGACACGTTCCCAGTGAATATGAACAGGAAGAGGAACGTCAGCAGGAGCCCGTAATCCACTTTCCTGAGTATGGACGGACGGACGATCAGAACCGCGGCCAGGGTCACGATCAGGGACAGCCAGAACGGGACAGTCCCTGATACCGACAACACCCCGAGGACGAAGGCCGCGGCCATTGCTGCCAGCAGCCTGCGGTCCACCTCGGGCGCGTCCTTATTCGAGGCCGAGATGCACCTTCCTTTGCATCCGAACGCGCAGCCTGCGAACACCGCTACACCGCCGACGAGCACCAGAGGAAGCATCCTCAGCAGGAAGTCGCCTATGTCCGCCCCGTATTTTGAATAGATGAACAGGTTCTGCGGGCTTCCTACGGGCGTGGCCATGCTGCCAAGGTTGGCGGCCAGGGTCTGGAGGATCAGCACGGGCATGATCAGGTCCTTCCTTCCGGCCCCGATCAGGGCGGCCATGGCCAGCGGGACGAACGTTATCAGGGCGACGTCGTTGGTCATGGCCATCGACCCGAAGAACGTGGCCGCCACCAGCGCGAGGCACATCCCGCGGACGGAGCCTGTCGAAGAGACCATCCTTTCCGAAACCGCGGCGAAAAGGCCGCACTCGGACATCCCGGCCACGGAGGCCATCAGGCAGAACAGGATGCAGAGCATCGGGACGTCGATGTGGTCCAGATACCCCATGGACGGCGGCGAGAACGCCATGGATGCCAAGGCGAGCACTATGGACGCGGCCAGCACGGGATTCGCCTTGGCCGCCGCGGACGCCCTGCGCAGAATGCCCTGGCGGAGGGAGCCGTCGCTGGAAGTCTCAGAAGCGTCGGTACGCCTTCCTCCTGTACGCCTTCGTGGCCTTGTGCTCGTTCAGGACCCTGACGGCCATGTCGGCGTCCGATTCGCAAAGGTCTCCCAGCTTGTAGTTGAATTTGGACTGCGGTATCCTGAACAGGCGGTCCACGCGGACGGACGACGTCTTGTCCAGCATGACCTCGTACGGGTCGTCCAGCTTGACCATGCGGCCTGGCATGCGCTCGCTGCTGGTGACCATGAGCACCGTGAACTCGTCGTCCCTCTTCTCCAGCACTATGACGGGACGGTTCTTCGCGCCCGACATGTCGTCGAAGTACAAATTGGCGTTCCAGACCTCCATCGGACGGGGGACGCCTTCCTGCTTAGGGCTCTTCATCTTCACGCCTTCGGCGGCGCCTGGCTCTTTTGGCTATCGCCATGCCGTAGATCCCGACGCACATCATCACCACGACGACGGCAGCCCCGACGTAATACCACATCTGGTCCATTGTATCGCGGGGGAATTGCGGTCTCCGTATTTGGAACATGGCGAGACGGACGGAACCGTTATCTCGACGCTCCTCGCTCGCTCCCTTCGATGAGAGGGAGTTTCACGTACTGCAACCCCACGAGGGTCCATTTCGGCGAAGGGGCGCTTTCCCGTCTGGGGGAGGAGCTGGACAAAGCCGGGGACACAGTAATGCTGGTGTACGGCCAGGGGTCGGTCAAGAGGAACGGCGTGTACGACGAGGTCGTCAGGATCCTGGAGGACCATGGGAAGCGTGTGGTGGAGGACCCGGGAGTGATGCCGAACCCGACACTGGACAAGCTCATGGAAGGGGTTTCTATCGCCCGCGGATGCCGTCCGGACCTCATTCTAGCCGTCGGCGGGGGATCGTGCTGCGACTATGCCAAGGCCCCTCCGTATCCGTTTACTGCGACGAGGACCCTTGGGACAGGTACTTCGTCAGGTTCTGCGAGTCCGAATGCCCTGTGATCCCGGTGGGATGCGTCCTCACGATGTCCGGGACGGGGTCCGAGATGAACGGCGGGGCGGTGATAACCGACACCCGCTCGAAGAGGAAGGTGGCGCACATCTTCGGGGAGGAGGTCATGCCCAGGTTCTCTATCCTCGACCCCAGGCTTACCATGTCCCTTCCGGCGTACCAGCTGTCCGCCGGGATCTACGACACGTTCAACCACGTCTGCGAGCAGTACTTCTCCGGGGACGACGACAGCGTCAGCGATTACATATCGGAGGGGCTGATGAGGTCGGTCGTCAACAGCTCCAGGACCGCCGTGAAGGACCCGTCCGACTACGAGTCGCGCTCCAATCTCATGTGGGCCGCGTCCCTCGCCTTGAACACGTTGATATCCCGCGGGAAGCCCACGGACTGGATGGTCCACATGATAGGCAAGTCCATCGGCGGATACACTGGGGCGACCCACGGGATGACCCTGTCTGCCGTCT
>JAFZXW010000134.1 GCA_017616575.1 Candidatus Methanomethylophilaceae archaeon | reverse complement strand
GGCTTTCAGGTCGTACTGGATGAGGTCCCCGCATGCGTGGGCGAACGCTATGCCGCTTCCGGAAAGCTTCTGGAGGACGAAGCCCTCCCCTCCGAACAGGGCGGACCCCAGCTTCTTCTGGAAGGCGATGTCTATCGCCACGCTTTTCTCGGATGCGAGGAAGGAGGACTTCTGGCATATCCAGGCTTTCTGGGAGACGTTCAGGTCGATTATCTTCCCGGGCGCCGACCCGGCGATCCCGACGGTCCCGGTCCCACCCTGGGGCTTGTATTTGACAAGGAACATGCCGGCTCCGGATATGCTGCGTTTCAGCCCGGACATGAGCCCGCCCTCCATCTTCGTCTCCATGGTGACGTTCCCGGAGGTGTAGACCATCGCCCCGCCCGTGGTGACCAGCTCCTCGCCGGAGTCGAGCTCCACGTTGGCTATCTGCAGGTTGCTTCCAGTGATGTTGTATTTCATGCCTAGGCGATTACTTCATTACCTTAATTAACTGTCTGCCGTTCATGTCCGTTTCTTCCAAGGGGGCGGAGGCGACGATAACCGCGGCCGAGTTTCTCAGACGTCCCGCTGTAGAGAAGTCCAGGCCACCCAAGTCTTACCGCCTTCCGGAGCTGGACGCCCACATAAGGTCCGTCCGCACCAGGAACGAGGTCCGCATGATGCGCGAGGCCCGCCATGCCGGGGTCCGCACCCCTTGCGTCTACGACCTGGACGTCTCCAGGTGCTCCATAACGATGGAGCTGGTCCCAGGCGTCGTCGCGAAGGACGTCATATCCGCAGGCGGGGATGAGGCCTTGCGCGTGGCGGCGGAGATAGGGCGTGCGGCCGCGCGTCTGCATTCCGCAGGATTGTGCCACGGAGACCTCACGACGTCCAACGTGATCGTCCGTCCCGATGGGGAGATATGCCTGATAGACTTCTCCATGGGGCGCTCCAATGCGACCATGGAGGACATCGGAGTGGACCTGAGGCTGCTGGAGAACGCCTTCGCCTCGTCCCACGCCGGAATGGACGACGTCAGGGAGGCGATGATGTCCGCGTATTTCGAGGGCGTGCCGGACCCGGACGCCGTGCGGAGGAAGCTGGAGGACATAAGGAACAGGGGAAGGTACACATGAGGCTCAAGGTGATCACGTCGAATCCGGGGAAGGTTGAGGAGTACAGGAGGTCGTTCTCGGACCTGGGGATAGAGATGGAGCACCTGAGGCTCCCATACGACGAGGTCCAGACCTCCGACCTTTCAGAGGTGGTCTCCAAAGGCATGGACGAGATAGTCTCCAAGGGCGTCCGCGACTTCATAGTGGACGACTCCGGGCTGTTCGTGGATTCTTTGAAAGGATTCCCGGGGGTGTGGTCGGCCTACGCCCAGAAGACCATCGGCAACAAGGGGATCCTGAAGCTCATGGAGGGCGTCGAGGACCGCGGCGCCGAGTTCAGATGCTGCATCGGATGCGACTTCGCCGGAGAGAGGATCATCGTCACCGGCGTATGCAGAGGCGTGATAACCTGTTCCGAGAAAGGCGACGGCGGGTTCGGGTTCGACCCCATATTCTCCGAGGACGGCGTCAGGACCTTCGCGGAGGTTCCGACGGCGGAGAAGAACGAGACGTCCCATCGCGGGAACGCCGTCAGGCTCCTGATAGAGGAGATGAAGAGAAGGGGCCTCGTGCGAGGCCGTTGAAAAATCAGACCAGCGGGGTCAGAGGGGGGTTCGAGATAATGATGCAGACCCCCAAGGCCAGCGCCAGATAGATCAGGTAGTTCCCGATCATGGACTTGGTCTCGATCATGTCGGGGCGGAACCCGAGAAGGGCGAGGATCCTGGTCATGAGGCCCGCGACGGCGAATGATATCAGCGTGGCGATGATCCACATGTAGTCTATGCCGTTCCTGAACCCGATGTTGCACAGCACTCCGCCGATGATTCCGACTATGAGGCCCATGAGAAGGGTGACCAGGCAGACCTTGGTCCCGTATATGTCCTTGAGGATGAACTCCCTCTCGTTGAACTCCGTGGGGGAGAACTCGTAATTCTCCTCGGGCTCTTCGATGATAAGCCTCCTTTTCTTTGCCATCGCGACCCCATCCTGCAGTCTGTTAATAAATTTATTGCGGTTCTAATCGGCTCCCCTCTCCGGAGAACGTCCTCTTGGAGTACTTCAGGGCCTCGATGACCGGGAGCGGCTCGCCCAGCAGGAACGTCTCCAGCGCCCCTCCGCCGGTGCTCATGTACGAGAACCTGTCGGCGAGGTCGAACCTCTCGGCGGCCCCTCCGGTGTGCCCTCCGCCGATTACGGACTGTCCTTCGCAGTCCGCCATGGCCTCCATCAGGATCCTAGTCCCGACCTCGAAGCCCGGCTTCTCTATCATTCCGGCGGGGCCGGACATGAAGCAGGTCCTGGAGGCGCGTATGACCTTGGCGAACTTCTCGGCGGTGGCGTCCCCTATGTCGAGGGCGGGCTCCGGGACCGGGAGGTCGCCGATGTTGACGGACCTCCTCTTCCCGTCCCTCTCGACGGCTACGTCCACCGGCAGGAGCACCTTCTGCCCGTACCTGTCCAGGACGTCCTTCGCCGCCTGGAGGTTCTCGGGAGTGAGCTCGTCGCGGAGGACCGCGGCGCTGGCATCGCCGATGTCCACCCCTCTGGCGAGGAGGTAGGCGTTGCCCGCCAATCCCACCAGTATGACGGTGTCGGCGGTGCCGTTGCCGAGGACGTGGTCGATCATCTCGGACACGTCGCCGAACTTGGCCCCTCCGAGGATGAACACGGATGGCCTGCGCGGGTCTGAGAATATGGCGTTGAGGGCGAACATCTCCTTCGCCATCAGCCTCCCAGACGCGGACGGGACCCTGGCGGGGAAGCCCACGAGGGAGCATTGGGACCGGTGGGCGGCACCGAAGGCGTCGCAAACGTAATAATCGATAAGAGGGGCGAGCGTCTCCACGATCTCCCCGTGGGCGTGGCCGGCCATGTCCGTCTTGGCGGTCTCGGAATCCAGCCCCCTGACGTTCCCCAGGAGCAGGACCTCTCCGGGGCGGAGCGCCTTGACGGCCTCCACCGCCTTCTCCCCGATGACGTCGTCGACGTACTTCACGGGGGCGTTGATGTGGCGGGAGAGGCATTCCGCGTGCTGGTCAAGGCCGATGAAGTCCCACTTGCCCTTCCTGCTCTGGTGGGCCAGGATGACGAGCTTGGCGTCCTTCCCCATGAGCTCCCTGACGGTCGGGACCACCCTCCTTATCCTGGAGTCGTTGACGATCCTCAGGGTCTCCTTGTCCAGAGGGCAGTTTATGTCCACCCTCAGCAGGACGGTCTTGCCCTTGTAGTCGAAGTCTTCCAGGTTGTTGAAGTCCTTGGCCGTGGCGAACACCTCGGTTCTTGGATATCCCGAGGGCGGCGTTCGTCTTCCTGATGGAGGCGCAGGGGTCCTTCTCCATCTTGCACATGGACCTGATGCAGTCGATGTTCTCGGGGATGACGTCGGACTCCTGGTGCACCGCCTGATAATAATACAGGGTGTCCCCGACGACCTTCACGCCGTCCTCCCACACGACTATCTCGTACATGTCGGACCGGTCGCGGCCGAGGTCCCTGGCCAGCTCCATGATCTGCGCGGTCGTCTTTATCCCGTCCTTGGACTTGACGAGCCTGACGCGAGGAGCTTTTCTAAGAACCTCGAGGACCTCCTCGGTGGTGGTCTCGACGGAAAGCTTCGCGACCACGGTGTGCACGTGCATGAGGGTGGTGGACGCCTTGATGGCCATGGTGCTGATATGGAGCCAGGGCATGATGCTCTGGACGTCGGGGCCGTGGTGGGTCGGAAGGCTCACCGAGGGCTCCAGGCCGTTGATGGGCCCGTTCTTGCTGTCTCCAGGGTCTGCGGCGCGCCTGACGATGGTGACGTAGGCGTTCTCGATCTTGAACTTCTTGTCTATGGGGTTCAGGGTCCTCAGGAGCCCGGTGGTGTTGCATGACACGACGCGCGAGAGCTGCGCACCCCACGACTCGGAGTAGTTGGCGGTGGAGTTGAACGAGATCCCGGTGAGGCTGTGGTCCTCCCCTCCCTGGAAGATCCCCTTGACGCCGGCGGCCTTGTACTGGTCCCTGTACATCTCCCCTACGTTGCCGGGGGTGCAGTCGACCACGATGTCGACCTTGGCGTACATGTCCTTGAGGGTCCCGGCGATCTTCACTCCGGCGTCGGCGAAGGCCTTCACGCTCTCGTCCGGGACGTAGATGTCATAGCCCTTCCGTAAAGCGGAGAGGGCTTCGAAGTTCGGACGGGTCTTGGTGACGCCGACGAGCTCCATGTCGTCCTGTGCGGCGACCGCCGATGCGACCCTTTTGCCGATGGTCCCGTATCCGTTGACTCCAACCCTGATTTTCGCCATTTCCATAACCTTGCTCCTTTAATGCGACGATACTAAAATAACCTATTGAAGAAGGGCCGGTCAAACTTTTAAGTAGGCATTTCCGGATTTCGAGGGCATGAGATTCCTGGTCGTTTCGGACCTGCATCAGAACAAATCCGCTTTGGACTGGATAAACGCGGAGATAGAGGGGAGCGGCGCCGACGCCGTGCTCTTCCTGGGCGACGTCACCGATTTCGGCACCAAGGAGGAGGCCGCGGAGATCGTGTCCGCCATCCGTTCCAAGGTGTATGTGATCCCGGGGAACTGCGACCCGCTGGACCTGCCTGAGGGAATATCCGGCGTGGCGGTGGACATGCACGGCAAGGCGGTCGACATAGCCGGGACCAAGCTGGTGGGGCTCGGAGGCTCCAACATAACCATATTCCATACGCCTTTCGAGCTGGAAGAGGACGCGCTCTACGACGGCTTGAAGAAGAACGCCTTCGAGGGGATGATCCTCATGACCCACGCCCCGTCTTACGGGATACTGGACCAGATTCCGTCCGGGCTCAGCGTCGGCAGCCCTGCAATCAAGAAGATCGTGGACGAATACCACCCCATATTGGCGCTGTCCGGCCATATCCACGAGGCCGTCGGGATAGTCGTGGAGAACGGCACGACCTTCGTCAACCCCGGCCCGGCCAAGTCCGGATGCTTCGCCGTGGTCGACATCGAGGGCGGGAAGGTCTCCGCGCGCCTCGGGACGCATAAATGACCGCGTATCGCGAATATTTAAGTCTATACTGATAGATTTAAATATGGCACCATGTTTAGCGGACTCGATTACAATGGCACTTTGGCAGGGTAAATCCAACAGAAAGCCCACCGGCGGAAGGCTCGTCGCGTCTCAGGGCAAGAGGAAGTTCGAGATCGGCAGAGAGAAGCACTTCACCAAGATCGGTGCACAGCGCCTCAAGCAGTACCGCGGAGCCGGCGGAAGCGTCAAGGTTGGAATGCTCAGCGCAGAGTATGCGAACGTCGTCGACAAGAAGACCAACACCGTCAAGAAAGTCAAGATCCTGACGGTCAAGTCCAACCCCGCCGACCCCAACTACGTTCAGCGTAACCTCATCAACAAGGGCGCGACCATCTCCACCGAGGCCGGTGACGCGGTCGTGACCTCCAGGCCCGGCCAGGACGGCGCCGTCAACGCTGTTCTTCTTTGAAGCCTGAGTGTTCCATCTGACCAAACCCATTACCATCCTCCGGGATGGTGCCTTTCTCATTTTCACTTGATAAGAGCGATGGGTTCCCTGTCGATTCAGGCGGGAACGCTGGAAAAGCCTTATTACACCGCGCCCGATTAGGCAGGCCATGGCTTACGATGCGGACGTCGCTATTACGCTCTGGCCCGAGTATTTCGATGTGAAGCGCACCAGGGCCGAGGGGAGGAGGCTTCCCAAGTCGCTCTGCGTCGAGGACCCGAATCTCGATATCATAGCGAAGGCGGCCATGATCCTCGATCTGGAGTACGAGGTCCTGGACGCCAAGTGCTATCCCAAGGCGCCCCGCGCCGGCCACGGATGCGTGAAGGTGGAGAAGGGCAAGGTCTGCAAGACCGTCCTCATCCGCAAGGTTGGGGAGACGCTGGTCAAGAACAAGAAGTGATTCCCTTGATCACTCCGACGGATTCGCGTGTCTTGGACGCCAACTCCGCCGCCCTCGGGGTGCCAGTGTCGGCTCTCATGGCCGCGGCAGGGAAGGCGTTGGCGGATTTCTTGGAGAAGGAGCGCCCCGGTTCCAAGGCAGTCTTCGTCTGCGGCACGGGGAACAACGGAGGGGACGGTTTCGCCGCAGCCTTGAGGATGGATCCTTCCCGCACCAAGGTCGCGCTTCTGAAGAAGCCCTCGGCCATACGCACGGACGAGGCCCGCTAGTGCTATTCCGTGCTGGAATGCCCCATAGAGGAATACGCTGGCCCCTCATCCCTCGAGGGCTATGACGTCGTGGTGGACTGCGCGCTAGGCACGGGGGCGTCCGGGGACGTCAGGGAGCCGTACCTCGGTTTCATCGACGACGTGAACAGGTCTGGAGCCTTCGTGGTCTCCGCGGACGTGCCGTCAGGATTCGGGACAGCCACGGCCGTCAAGCCTGACGTCACGGTGACGTTCCATGATATCAAGGTCGGGATGGACGAGGGCTGCGGGAAGATCGTCGTGGCCGACATCGGGATCCCGGAGGACGCCTGGAGGAAGGTCGGGCCGGGGGACATGATCCGTTACCCAGTCCCTAAGCCGTCGAGCCACAAGGGGAACAACGGGAGGCTCATGATAATAGGGGGAGGCCCGTATTTCGGCGCTCCCGCCATGTCGGCCATGAGCGCCCTGCGCATAGGGACGGACATAGTCCGCGTGTTCACCCCGGAGTCGTCGTACAGGGAGGTGGCCGCCGCGTCGCCGGTCCTGATGGCCACCAGGCTTCCCGGCGACCATCTTGACGACAAGAGCGTGGACATGCTGCTGGAGGAGTCCCTCGGATACGACGCCGTCCTTATCGGCCCCGGTCTTGGTGCATCGGAAGAGACTGTCGAAGCGGCCACAAGGTTTATTCGTGGATGCAGCAGGCCGACGGTCGTCGACGCGGACGCCATCGCCGCGGCCAAAGGTTTGGAGAGGAAGGCCCCTACGGTCCTGACGCCTCATGCGAGGGAGTTCGCGAGGATCTCGGAGGGGAGAAGCCCGGAGGAGACGGCGTCCGCCATGAACGCCGTGATACTTTTGAAAGGGAAGGACGACGTCGTTACGGACGGGTCCAGGACTAGGGTGAACTCGTCGGGGACCCCGGCGATGACCGGGGCCGGCACGGGCGACGTCCTCGCCGGCGCGACCGCAGGGCTTCTGGCCAAGGGCATGGGCGCTTTCGATGCAGCCTGCCTCGCTGCGTACATATGCGGGAAGGCGGGGGAGGAGGCTTTCGAGACCAGGTCGTTCGGCCTCATCGCCACCGACGTCATCGACAGCATCCCTACGGTCCTCCGGAACGGGTTGCGATGACCTTTATCCAGCCGGTCCACGGCGTCCCGGCGCTGACCGTCGACGACTGCCTTGTCATAGCCGACCTGCACATAGGCGTGGAGTCCCATATGCGTTCCAAAGGTTACCATCTGGTCTCCCGCACCGGCGAGATGCTGAAGTCCGCCATGGAATCCGCCGGCGACGGCGTGGGCAGGCTGGTGGTCCTGGGGGACGTGAAGGATTCCGTCCCAGGGACTTCCAAGCAGGAGTACTCCGAGATCCCCGGGTTCTTCGAGAGTCTGTTCGACCGTTTCGACGAGATCGACGTGGTCAAGGGCAACCACGACGTCGGCATAGAGGCCTTCCTTCCGGGGAGGGTCAGGCTGCATCCGGCCACCGGCATGCGCATAGGCGACGTCGGGATGGCCCACGGGCACAGCTGGCCGTCCAAGCGCGTCATGGCCTGCAGGACGCTGGTGATGGCCCATAACCATCCCGCTGCGATGTTCGTGGACGGGGTGGGGAAGGTCACCATCGAGCCATGCTGGGTCCGTGGGAGGTTCGCCGTCGAAAGCAACGACGCCTATCCGGAGCTGCCTGAGTCTTTCGTGGTCGTGCCCGCGTTCAACAGGATGCTGGGCGGGTCCCCGATGAATTCGGCCTCCACGGAGCCCATAGGCCCGATCCTGGGAAGCGGACTGGTGGACCTGGACGGCTCCAGGCTGTACCTCCTCGACGGCGTGGACCTGGGGAGGCGCTCGGACCTCATGGTTGACTGACCCCCCTATGTTTCCACTGGAAAAACCTGTCCTTCTTATATCCGGATAATCCGATATGTATTATCTCTGTTAAAGAAAAAACAGTCGGAAATCATCGATTTTCAGAGAAGGAAAAGGGTTTGATATAAGATGAGGGGTTTCCCCCTCGTTTTTCCGCTCAGTTGCGGGTGACGGTGTCGTAGACGGATCCGTCGGCGTTCCTGAGGACTGCGGTCAGAGGCATCTGGCCGGGCAGGCTGTGGGTAGCGCAGGAGTTGCAGGGGTCGTAGGCCCTGAACGCCATCTCGCACATGTTGAGGAGTCCGGGGGAGACCTCGAAGTTGTGGATGAGCGCTTTGGCGACCTTGGCGACGTCCATGCAGATGGGCCCGTTGTTGTTGGTGGTGCCGACGACCAGGTTGCAGGCGGTGACGATTCCGTTCTCGTCGCAGGTGTAGTCGTGGGTAAGGGTTCCGCGGGGGGCCTCGACGCATCCGACTCCGCGTCCGCCGGGGACCAGGTCGGTCTGCTTGATGTCGCCCTTGAAGGCGTCCTTGTCCTCGCAGTCCTGCAGGCACTTCTCGGCGCAGCACAGCAGCTCGATGATCCTGGCCCAGTGGGTGACCAGGGTGTGCTGGCAGGGCCCCTCGACTCCGGCGTCCTTGAGGATGCCGCGGTACTCGACCAGGGCGTCCTGGGCGAGGGGGGTGGGCATCTCCAGGGCGGTGTTCAGCCTGGAGAGCGGGGTGGCCCTGTACAGGCCGCTGTCCGGCCCGTCGACGAGCCCCTTGTACCCGGGCTTCCTCAGGTAGGGGAACTTCTCGTAGGACCAGGGCTCGTCGGCCTCGGCGATGTGGTCGAGGTAGTCCTTGGGGTCGTAGAGGTCGTGCTCCTTGCCCTTCTGGTCGACCACCCTTATGGGCCCGTCGTGGATCTCGAACTGCTTCTTGGAGTTGACCATCCCCATGTGGTACGTCTCGTGGTAGTAGAGGTCGGGGTTCAGGACGATGTCCATGTACTCCTTGTTGGCGTACACGACGTCCTTGAAGACCTTCACGGAGGTCTTGGCGAACTCCAGCATGTCCTTGGCGTTCGCGACCATCTTCTGCCTCTCCTCCTCGGTGACGGACTTGGTGACTCCGCCGGCGACCCCCATGACGGGGTGGGTGGCTTTTCCTCCGATGATGCTCTGGATCTCCTGGGCCTCGGCGCGGGCTTTGAGGACGGCCCCTCCGAGTTCCAGCCCGACGCGTCCGACGACTCCGAGGACGTTCCTCTCGGCGGCGGGGGCGGCGGGGCCGCACACGAAGTCGGGCGCGGCCAGGGCGTAGAAGTGCGCTATGTGGCTGTGCACGAAGTGCGCGTTGTAGAACGTGTCCCTCACGTGGTAGGCGGTCGGGGTGGGCTTGGCGTTGAAGCACCCGTCTATGGCCTTGGTGGAGGCCAGGTGGTGCGCCCCGGGGCAGACCCCGCAGAGCCTGGCGGTGATCTGGTTGAGCTCGGTGACCCTCCTTCCGATGCAGAATCTCTCGAACCCTCTGAGCTCGGGGACCTGCCAGTAGGCGTTGATGACGTCTCCCTTGTCGTCGAGGAAGATCTCGATTTTCCCGTGCCCCTCGAGACGGGTGATCGGATCCACGGTCACGCGGTTGCTGTTGACTTTCTTCTTATCGTCCCAAATGATAGGTGCTGCCATTTACTGACCTCCCGTCTCTTTGACGGCCTTCTTGATGAGGGCCTTGCCCATGGTAAAGGCGTAGAAGTACCCGAGCGGGTCCTTGATCTCGCTCACGATCTTGATGATCTTCTCCTCGTCGCAGACGGGGTCGTCGTCGAGGATGGGGAGAAGCGAGGCGACTGCGGTGAACATGCTCGCCCCCTGCTCCTGGACCTCGGCGGTGGGCCCGTAGCATCCGCGGCAGGGCTGGCCAACCTTGGTGCACTTGGCTCCGCACCCTCCGATGGTGGAGGGCCCGAGGCACAGGATGCCCTGGTCCATCAGGCAGATGCCGTCCTTGACGTTGACCTGGTAGGGGTCGAGGAACTCGGTGATCCTGGCGTTGGCCTTCTTCCTGGGGCACTCGTCGCACAGGGTCTTGGTGGTGATCCCGATGGTGGTTCCCTTGGGGGGCAGAGCCACTCCGGCGTACGCGAAGTCGGCGACGGCTTTCAGCATCTGGCTGATGGTCTCCTGCTGTGGAGGGCATCCGGGAACGTAGTAGTCCACGTCGACGACCTGGT
>JAFZXW010000133.1 GCA_017616575.1 Candidatus Methanomethylophilaceae archaeon | reverse complement strand
GCAGTCTCCCAGGGAGGAGGCGATCGACTCTATGTATCTCCGATGGGACTCTCCCGACACGCCTTCGCCGCGGTCGACCGGGACCTCGCCGAGGAGTTTTCCGTCCGAGTCGAAGATCAGGAACCTCCTGGCGTTCCCGAACCCCGAGTCCGCGTTCTCGCCGTCGGAGGTGGCCACCGCGTACTTCCCCGGGTTCCTGGACACGGGAGCTATTGCTTGAATCTCCGGCACGCATCCGCCCGAACAGCCTCCGAAGCGTGCGAACTCCTGGGACCTGTCCTCGCCGAGGAGCCCGATGGCGTCCGCGCGGCACTGCCTGCAATGGCGCATGATTCTGGCGTCGAGGGCGCATCTGTCCATGAGGTCGCGGCGCTCCAGCGGCGTGGGGGAGCGCATGCCCTCGAAGGGGGTCCCCTTCACGGGTATGAGAGGCAGTATGTTGACGGTGTAGACCCCAAGCTCCTTCACCTTCTTGACCAGGTCTGGGATGTGGCCGTCGTTGATCCCGGGGATCATCACGACGTTCACTTTCACTACCATGCCCAGCCCGACGCAGGCGCGGATGCCTTCCAGCTGCCTGTCGATGAGGACCTTCGCGCCCTCCTCGCCGGAGAGCCTCTTCCCCTCGAACAGGACATGGCGGTACACCTTGGCGCAGACCGACGGGTCTATGCCGTTCATCGTCACCGTGACGAACCTCACGCCCAGGTCGTGCAGCCTCTGTGCGTTCTCAGGGAGGGCAAGCCCGTTCGTCGATATGCACAGGGAGAGCTCCGGGAAGGCCTCCCTGACCTTCTCCAGAGTCTCGAAGGTGTTCTCGTTGGCCATGGGGTCCCCCGGGCCGGCGATCCCGATGACCCTGAGCTCCGGGATCTTCTCCTTCACCATCCTGATCTTCTCGACGGCCTGGTCCGGGGAGAGGACCTCGCTGGTGACCCCGGGGCGGGACTCGTTGCAGCAGTCGAACCTCCTGTCGCAATAGTTGCATTGAATGTTGCATCCGGGGGCCACCGGGAGGTGCATGCGGGCGAACCTGCGGTGGGCGTCCTCGTTGAAGCAAGGGTGTTCGGATATCGCGGTCTGCAGGTCCGTCTCTTTCGCCATGGCCGCTCAAAGGCGGGCACGCTCATATATTCTCTTGCCGTACGCCTGGACATGGATTTCGTCAAGTCCATCATGTCCGACCTGAACCGCAACCTTGCGGTCAGCAAGCCGTCTCTCTTCGAGATGGAGCAGAGCGGGGACTACACGTACAAGGTCAGGGACGGGTCCGTGATAGACATCGGGCGGGAGCAGTTCGAGGCCCTGTGGAACGTCTGCGACGACTCCGAGAGGCTCCGCCTCAGGATCCCCATATACGTCTCGACGGACGTCTCGGGAGAATACGGGGCGTGGAAGGTCGAAGGCAGGACGGAGGCGTCCGTGGTGGCCAAGCTCCTCGGGAAGCCGATGTTCCGCGACGACAGGGTGCGCCTTTACAATCCAGATTTGAAAGATCTTAAAAAAATCATCCCTGACGCATATATGGTCGTCTTCACTCCTTGAAGATTGGATTGATTAGCCATTACAATTATGTGTCTGATTATTATCTTAATTCAAAATGGATTATAAGTAAGATATTTTTATACATCATGTTGGATTATTATGACAACCCTAGGGTCGACTCTAGGTTGGTGAATCAAATGGAAAAGAACAAGATGATAGCAATCATCGTGGTGGCGATAGCCGTTATCGCAGCCATCGCCGCGGCGGTGCTTCTCACATCTGGTAACAAAGACAACGGAGGAGACGACGGCGGAGACGTGAAAGCCACCGGGGTCGTTCTTAACAAGACCTCCTTGTCTCTTCAGACCGGCGGCACCGCCACGCTAACCGCGACGGTCTCGCCTTCCAATGCGACCAATAAGAACGTCACTTGGTCTTCCGATAAAATCGGGGTGGCCACCGTTTCCAACGGGAAGGTCACAGCCGTGTCTGCGGGGACGGCGACGATAACCGTCAAGACCGTCGACGGAGGATACAACGCCAATTGCGTCGTCACAGTTTCGGACGTTCCGGTCGTATCCACCGATTATGGCGGGACTCTTTTAGTCTACGGGAACGCCAACATGGACAGCGTGATAGACTCGAACGACATCACGTACGTCCAGAGGGTCATCGCGAACACGCTTCCCAAGACCGACTATTGCGATGCGAACAACGACGGGAAAGTCGACGCCAAGGACGTGTCCTACATCCAGGACCTCATAGCCTACAAGGACGGGACCGTCGCGTATTACACCGACGGCAACGGGGCCGTTTCCCATGCGACTCTTCCGGTCAAGAAGATCGTCGCCTACGGATCCTCGTCCGCCCAGCTCTTCTGCCTCGCGCTCGGGCTCGACAGCAACACGGTCATCCAGTACGACACCTGGCCCAGCACGACCCCCGAGGGCGTCGATCTCGTATTCCAGAACTTCGCCGGAGCCGGGACCGTCACCAGCGGGTCCCTGGACAACTTCAGCGACGTCGTTAAGGACGGGCTGCCGGACGCCGTCGTGATCTCCTACCAGTACGCCTCCGACCCGACCGTCCTGGCGCCT
>JAFZXW010000132.1 GCA_017616575.1 Candidatus Methanomethylophilaceae archaeon | reverse complement strand
GGTGTTGCGCGCCATTGCGAGCGCTGAGGGGGTGGAGGTCGACGAGGGGGCCATGGCGGCCATCGTGGACAACGCCTCCGGGGACCTGCGTGCGGCCGTTCGGAACCTCCAGTCCCTCGCCTTGGGCACGGACACGGTCACATCGGAGATGGCGAAGGACATATCCTCTCGGGACACCAGGAAGGACATGTACGCCCTTATGGCGTCGATATTCAGAGGCGGGGACCCCTCGGAGGCGCGTCTGACCATGATCAAGGTCGACGGGGACCCGACGGACGTGGAGACATGGGTCGACGGCAACCTTCCGTTCGAGTACACCGACAAAGGGGACCTCGTGCGCGGGTATGAAGCCCTCTGCAGGGCGGACGTGTTCCTCGAAAGGATATACAGGCGCCAGTACTACCGCTTCATCGCATATGCGTCCGACATGATGTCCATGGGCGTGTCAGCCGCCAAGCTGACCGACGGGTATCCCAGAGACAGGATACGTTTCCCGGCGTTCCTCAACAAGATGTCCAGGTCCAAGGCCATGAGGAAGACCAAGGCCTCGGCGGCGCTCAAGCTGGCCCAATGCCTCCATGCCTCCACGGACAGGGTCTCCTCCGACATCGTCCCGTACCTCAGGGTGATGCTCTCCAACGACCCCGGAATGCGTCTGTGGCTTGCCGAGACCGCCCGTCTGGAGCCGGACGAGCTGGCGTTCGTGATGGGCGTCTCCACCGATTCGAAGGAGGTCAAGTCGGTGTTCACCGAGGCCTCCAAGCTGTCCGAGGACCGCAGGATACTGTCGCAGATCCCCAGGAGCCAGACTTCCCCCGTTTCTGAAGCCGTTTCACCGGAAGCCTCCCGGGACGTCAAGTCTCAGCCGGACAAACCTGTCCACGTCGAGGACGTCCGTTCAGAAACGCCGGGAGCCGTCTCAAGCGCTTCAAAAGGTCGTGGGAAGTCCCGGAAGGAGGACCACGCGTCTTCCCAGCGCTCGCTTTTCGATTTCCGAGGTGTAACATGGACCAGGGATACAAGGACCTTCTGACGAAGCAGCAGTACCGCCTTTACAAGGACCATGCCGCAGTCAAGCTGTGCCATTGGATGAAGGAGAGCATGCTGCACGAGAGGCATTGCTACAAGCAGGACTTCTACGGCATCAGCAGCCATCGCTGCCTTCAGATGACCCCGGCGATAAACGAATGCAGCCATATGTGCACCTTCTGCTGGAGGATACAGGGCCACGACTTCGAGATAAAGGACTGGGCCGAGCCCGAGGAGATGCTGGACGCGCTTATAGAGCACCAGAGGAAGCTGATCTGGGGATTCAAAGGGGACCCGCGTTGCGACCCGGCCAGGTTCGAGGAGGCCCGCAACCCGGACCAGGTGGCGATCTCCCTTGCTGGGGAGCCCATAACCTATCCTTACCTTTCGGAGTTCATAGCCGAATGCCATCGTCGTCGTATGACTACGTTCATGGTCACCAACGGCACGTACCCGGAGAAGCTGGAGGCCCTCGACGAGCTTCCCTGCCAGCTTTACGTCACGGTGGCCGCCCCGAATCCAGAGGTCTACAAGCAGGTTTGCAGGCCCAAGGTTCCTGAAGGATGGGAGAGGATAATGAGGACCCTGGAGCTCATGCCGTCCCTCGACACGAGGACCGTCGTGAGGCACACGCTTGTCAAGGACGTCAACATGGGATGGACCGAGGATTACGCCCGTCTCGACCGCATAGCGGACCCTGACCTGGTGGAGCCGAAAGGATACGTGTTCGTAGGAGGCTCCAGGACCCGCCTCAGCATGTCATGCATGCCGTCGTTCGCCGAGATAATGGAGTTCTCCGAATCCTTGGGGTCGATGATCGGGATGGACGTCATCAACCAGAGGGAGGACAGCAGGGTCGTCCTTCTAGGGCATCCCGGGGAAGAGACGGACGTAAGGAAGATCCGTGGCTGGAATCGACGAATCCATTCATGTAAGGATGTCAATCCAAGAACGGTCTAATCAAAAATAAAACCGGCCCGAAGGCCGTAAACGGTTTCCTATTCGATTCGAATCACATCGTGGGCATACCGCCAGGCATACCGCCGGGCATGCCAGGGGCTCCTCCCTGGGGCGCGGCGCTCCTCTTGGCGGCGATGACGTCGTCGATCCTGAGGATCATGTTGGCGACCTCCTCGGCGGAGTTGATGGCCTGGACCTTCACCCTGAGGGGCTCGACGATGTTCTTGGCGAGCATGTCGACGGCGTCGGCGCTGTCGAGGTCGATCCCGTAGTAGGCGGAGCGCTGGTCCTTCTTCTGGTGGGCGTTCTTGAGCTTGATGATGGCGTCGATGGGGTCGATACCGGCGTTCTCGGCGAGGGTCCAGGGGATGATCTCCATGGCCTTGGCGAACTTCTCGATGGCGAGCTGCTCCCTTCCGCCGACGGAGGACGCGTAGTCCATGAGGCCGAGGCCGAGCTCGATCTCGGGGGCTCCGGCTCCGGCGACGACCTTTCCGTCCTCGATAGCCACTCCGACGACGCGAATGGCATCGTTGAGGGCCCTCTCGACTTCCTCGAGGACGTGCTCGGTGCCTCCGCGGGCGAATATGGTGATCGCCTTGGGGTTCTTGCATCCGGTGATGAACGCCATTCCGTCCTCTCCGACCAGCTTCTCGTCGACTGCGGCGGCGGTTCCAAGGTCTTCAGGGGTGATCTCCATGACGTTCCCGACGATGTTGGCGCCGGTGGCCTTGGCGATGGCCTCGAGGTCGCTCTGCTTGAGCCTTCTGTATCCGAGGATGCCGTTCTTGGCGAGGTAGTGCTGGACGAGCTCGTCGACTCCCTTCTGGCTGAACACGACGTTGGCGCCGACGGCCTTGATCTTGGCCACCATCTCCTTCATGGTGTTCTCCTCCTCGTTCATGAAGGATTTCATGGAAGCGGGGTCGGTGATCTGGATCTGGGCGTCGAACTCGGTCTTCTTGACTTCGAGGGCGCAGGAGAAGAGGGCGATCTTGGCGTTCTCGACGTGGGAAGGCATCCTGGAGTGGACCTTCTCCTTGTCTATGATGACGCCTTCAACGAGGTGGGTGTCGCCGATGACTCCGCCGACCTTCTTCTGGATGCGGATGTTCTTGGTGTCGATCTTCCCGTCCTCGGCGACGGCCCTGCAGGCCTTCACGACGATGCAGGCGAGGTTGTCGCCCTCCTCTCCGACGGACTTGCCGGTGAGAGCGGTGGCGGCCACCTGCTTGAGGATCTTGTTGTCGTTGGCGCTGACAGCGATGCCGTTGAGGATCTCGACGGCCTTCTCAGCGGCCATCTTGTAACCGTTGGTGATGACGGTGGGGTGGACGTTGGCGTTGATGAGGTCCTCGGACTGCTTGAGGAGCTCTCCTGCGAGGATGACGGACGAGGTGGTCCCGTCTCCGCACTCGGTGTCCTGGGTCTTGGCGACCTCGACGACCATCTTGGCGGCGGGGTGCTGGACGTCGATCTCCTTCAGGATGGTGACTCCGTCGTTGGTGATGACGACGTCCCCGATGGTGTTGACGAGCATCTTGTCCATTCCCTTGGGTCCGAGAGTGGACCTCACCGCGTCAGCGACGGCCTTGGCGGCGGAGATGTTGTTGAACTGCGCCTCTTTGTCTTTGCTCCTCTCAGTGCCTTCTTTGAGCACAATTACCGGCTGGCTTCCGTTACCGTACATGGCTTGCACCTTATGGACGCGGATAGAATATTCCTTCTATATAAATTATTCTTCATTTTATGTCAAAACCTGAATCGAGAGGATTTCGTTATCTTGCGGAACCAATAAGTCATGATAGTCCCTGGACGTTCCGATGCTGACAGAGTTCTCCGTGTTCGACAGGGGTCCGTTCAAGGAGCGCGCCGTGGTCTCTTTGCGCGCAGGGGCTTCGGAGCTGCATCCGGAGAACGTGCTGGAATCAAGGATGGAGGATTCTGGAATCCTTGGAAGCATATTGGTTCTAGGCCCTAATTCCGCTGGGAAGTCCGTCCTTCTGGGAAGTCTGGGCCGTCTCAAAGGATTGGCTTCCGGAGAGGCTGTCCCTGCGTCGTCGGAAGGGTTCGCCTTCGGCGGCGGCAGCGGGACCACGGAGATATCGGTGTCCATGACCTCCCGTCTTATCCCGTATACGTATTCCATATCGTATTCGAGCGAAGGGATAGTGTCTGAATCGTTGTATCAGTTCGTCACAGGACGCAGGTCGATGGTCTTCCTGCGTTCCGGAGGGGAGTTCAGGTTCGGCAAAGGGGCCGTCAGGAACCGGAAGGCGATCCAGGCAGACGCCCGCAGGTCGTTCCTTTCCGTAGCCGCCGAATCTGGGGACGAGGCATGTTCCGACGTCTTGAGGGAGCTGACGGGGATGCAGACCGGAGTTCCCGACCTGGAGGCTTCCATGCTCTTCATGGCTGCCGACCCAGAGCTGAGGAACGTTGTGCTCCGTGCGCTTCGTCTCGCGGATTTCCGGGTGTCCGACGTCCGTCCGTCGAAAGAAGGCGCTATAGTTTAGAATTCAGTCGACGGGGAGCGCTTCTGTCTCCCGTTGTCTGCGGAGTCGGACGGTCTGGGACGCGCCATAAGCGTCCTTACGGCGGTCTGCCGGTCGCTCATCAACGGGACAGTCGCTGTCGTGGACGACCTCGACCTCCATCTCCATCCCAGGGTCGTGCGTTGGATTCTAGAACAGTACGCCTCGGATCGCAATCCCAAT
>JAFZXW010000131.1 GCA_017616575.1 Candidatus Methanomethylophilaceae archaeon | reverse complement strand
GCTGAACTTGTTGTAGCGCCCGGCGATGAACAGGGGCGCGATATCCAGGGTCACTTCGGCGAAGCGGGTGTCGACGCACGCCACCACCTGGGGGTTCTTGAACTCCACCGGGCGGTGGATGGAGAGGATGGCGACCTTGCCTATCTCGCGGTTCAGCTCAGACTTTATCCCCTCGGCGAATTCCAGCCCGTGCTCCGCGACGATGTCCTTCTCGCGCTTCGCGATCTCCGGCTCCACCCTGGTGCCGATTAGGAAGTTGTCCGACTCCACCTCGTTGACCTTCTCCGCGGCGGCCTCCGCGAAACGGTCTATCATGTCGAAGACGTTCTCGCACAGGGGGCAGAACTCCTCCGCCTGCGTCTCAGTCCCGGATTCCGCGAGCGCCTCGCGTATCATTCTCCCGCGGACGTCGTTGGTCATGCATTCGCCGAGCTTCCCGAACATGCGTCCGAGGCAGCGGTCGCAGAGGCCGAGCCCGGCGATCTCCCTTTCTTTGTCCAGGTTGTCGAGGACCCATTGCTCCATGTCCCACCTCGCAGGTCGAACCCCATCTCGGCGATCCTGAGCATAGGGCGCTGGCTCTCCAGGTAGCGGTACACCGTGGCGTGCTCGCTCCCTCTGAGGATGAGCTCCACCGCATGCTTGGCCACCGGGAGGCTGACCGAGTTGCCTATGAGGCTCACGGTGTTCCCGTAGACGACCATGTCGCAGCCGGTCAGCTCCTCTATTATCCTGCGGGTCTTGCCGTCCTTCCCTATCAGGCGGCCCCTGACCCTGGGGACCTGGCTGGAGCGGTCGCCGACGAACTCCTTTATGTCCACGACCTCCAGGTACTCGTCGTCCCCGAACAGCCTAATGGCCTTGTCGGGGTTGAACCCCCTGCCCACGGCTTTGACCACGTCTATGATCTTGAGGGCCATCACCGGGTCCTCGAGCTCCACGTCGTCGTGGATGGTCACCTCGCCGTCCTCTGTGTTGATATCGATCTTGACACCGGAAATTTCCTGAAGGGCCTTCTTGGTCTCCCCTTTCTTCCCGATGAGCGTCCCCACCCTGTCGGCGGGTATCCTTACCGACCTCATTCCTCATCATCTCCGTCGTCGTCCTTTCCGTTGAGGGTCTCCTCCATTATGACGGCGTCCTCGATGACGTCCGCCCCCCTCTGCCTGAAGAACCTGTTCACGTTCCGCACGTCCCTCTCGAGGAACTCCTTGGCGTTGAAATGGTCGATGGTGACGGCCTGGCCGACGTCTATCATTATCGGCTGCCCGTCCTGCATCAGTATGTTGTATTCGCTGAGGTCCCCGTGGACGAGATGGGCGTCCTTCCACCCGTCTATTATGAACGACACGACCTCGTCGTACACGTCCGTGGGGTCGTCCAGGACGCAGTCCCTGAGCTGGGGGGCCGGTCCGGACTCGTCGCCTATGTACTCCATCAGGAGGCAGTTCTTGGCGAACGCTACCGGCTCCGGCACGGGGATCCCGGCGTCCGAGTACCTCAGGAGGTTCTTGTACTCCTTGTTTACCCAGGCGTATATCATCTTCCAGCGGTTCCCTCTGGCGCCTTTGAAGCGCGGGTCCCCCTCGACGTACTTCGCCACCCTCTTGAACGTGGAGGTGGACGTCCTGAATATCTTCAGGGCCATGGGGTCCCCTTCCTCGTCCGTGACGTAGAACACGTTCCCCTCCTTCCCGGTGGATATGGGGTAGTGGACCCTGTCGATGAACCCGTCGGTCATGAGGCCGTAGATCGTCAGCAAGGTCTTCTTGTCGAAGACCTCCCCGTCCGTCTGCCTCTCGTCCCCGGTCTTGTTCGTCTTCAGGGCGTCGACGTGCCGTTCCAGATATGCGTATGTCTCGTCGTAAGAGGGCATTATGGATCCCGTCAGAATATGTCGAGGTTCTTGGGGACCTTGTTCCTCCTGCTGAGGTTGACGGCCTGGGTCTTGGTGTACCTGAACCTTATGTCGCATTTGTCAGGCTGGAAGTCCCAAACGGATATGATCAGCAGGTCCCCCTCCCTTATCCACATTCTTTTCTTGATCTTGCCGGGGATGCGTCCCACGCGGGAGACGCCGTCCTCGCACATCACCTTGATCTTCGAGGCCCCGAGCAGCTGGTCCGCTATGCCGAACATCTCCCCCTCTTTGATGTTGGGGAGACGAACGCGCGTAACGTCCTCGTCGGGACTCTCAAGCGGTTGGTTATCGACCA
The DNA here is from genome assembly GCA_017616575.1 of Candidatus Methanomethylophilaceae archaeon. Lineage (GTDB taxonomy): Archaea > Thermoplasmatota > Thermoplasmata > Methanomassiliicoccales > Methanomethylophilaceae > Methanoprimaticola. The sequence continues at coordinate 2,646 of JAFZXW010000131.1, read as the reverse complement.
TGTTCAATTCTCCAATGTCGCATCATCAAGCGACGTTTTATAAAAACCTGTCCTTTAATTCTAAATGGCCGAGGCTTGGATGCATGCGTCGACGCGAGATGATATTAACGTCCACATCGATGGGGCTTCATGTTCCACAGGTCCATGGCAGGCTCGCGCCTTTCTTTCTTGAAGGCCGCGGTTCTGCTCGTTATCTTCGCCGCCATTATCGTCGCGGCGTTCGCGTCCCAATCGGACGCGTCGTCCTCAGGGGAATGCGGGGACGGAATCCAATGGAGCCTGGACGATTCGGGGACTCTCTCGATCTCCGGCTCAGGCCCCATGTACGACTATTCTAGCGGGTGCTCCCCTTGGGCGGGCTCCACGGTCAAATCGGTGGAGATGTCGTCGGGGATCACCCATGTCGGCAGCTATTCCTTCGAAGGCTGCTCGATATCCATGATGGCCCTCCCGGTATCGGTGACTTTCGTCGGAGAGGGGGCCTTCGCCGGATGCCAGGCCCTGATGGTGATCAACATGCCCTCCGTCACGAGCCTGGGGAAGGAGGTTTTCGCCGGCGATGCGAACCTGATGTCTGTGAACATCCCTTATGTGGCGGCCATCAGCGAGGGCCTGTTCAATGGCTGCTCCTCGCTGATGTCGGTCAACATGCCCTCGGCCGTTTCCATAGGCGACAGGGCTTTCGCCGGGTGCTCCTCGCTCTCGTCTTTCACGGTGCCGGCGGCGGTCGTCTCCATAGGCGAGGGCGTGTTCTCGGGCTGCTCGTTCCTGAGGTCCATAAACGTGGAGTCCGGAAACGTCGCGTTCTCCTCCGTCGACGGGGTCCTCTTCGACAAGGACGGGACGGAACTGGTCAAGTACCCTGACGCCAGAGGGTCGTATGCCATCCCTTCGACGGTGAAGGGCATCGCCGACGGCGCCTTCTCCGGGACCGTTCCGGAATTGGAGATACCGGGGTCGGTTGAAACCATAGGCCCTTCCGCGTTCGACGTGCCGTTTTACAATTTCGACGGGAAGACTCTTCTCGAGATTTCTGCCGAGAGCCTCCGCGGGTTCGAGTACGTGGGGTCGGCCGCAGGATATGTCCGTGTCATAGAGGACATGTCTTTCACGATGGACGGCCTCGTCTACAAGATAACGTCCGTATCTCCCGCCCAAGTGGCCGTCTCGGGATGGAGCGGCAGCCTTGGAAGCGTAGTCATACCGTCCGAAGTGCGTTACTCGGGCGTCTCCCTCCAAGTGACCAAGGTGATGGCGTCCGCGTTCAAAGGATGCCGCAGCATAACAAATCTGAATTTGGGAGGCGTCAGCCTGGTTGATACGAAGGCCTTTGCCAACTGTTATAATCTGAGGAGTGTCGCTGGAGGGCCGTCCTTGACCACTATCGGTCCGTACGCGTTCTACGGATGCAACAACCTTTATTCAGTAGACCTCCAGAAATCATCCTATTCTCTGAAAGCCATTAGGCAGTACGCGTTCTATGGGTGTCCCATTAACAACATCTCAATCCCCTCCAGCGTCAACGTGATAGGGGACTATGCATTCAGTGTCAAGTTCTATACTGAGAAAGGCAACTCTTTGAATCAGACGGTTGACAATCTTGCCGGTTATTCTTTTAAAACAAGGTATTACTACAATGATTTGTACCGTCAGGCGACAACCGTCGGGAAGACGTTTTCCCGGGGAGCGTTCACCTACAAGGTGACTTCGTTCCTTCCCATGGAGGTCGCTGTCACTGGCATGTCCGGAAGCTCCCGCGTGGCGGATGTGATGGATTACGTCGAGTACGGCGACTACAAGTACAAGGTATGTTCAGTAGCGAGCAACGCGTTCAGCGGGTGCGAAAGCCTGGTTTACATCGACTTGCGCGGCGTGACCAGCATAGGCACGAAGGCGTTCTACGGCTGCTCTGCCCTAAAGGGAGCGATAATGGAGAACGTCGTGAAGATAGGGTCGAAGGCCTTCGCGCGTTGCACTTCGTTGTCCGACATAGAGTTCGAGGAAGGGTTGACGACGATCGGCAGTTACGCTTTTTACGACTGCCCGTCGCTGAGGACAATCGAATTCCCGGATTCCTTGAAGTCCATAGAGGCCAGCGCCTTCAACAAGTGCCCTTCGGTCAAGGAGATATCGTTCGGGGACGGCCTGACGGACCTAGGGGCATCGGCCTTTGGTGGTTTGAAGTTCTTTTATGGAAGCCAAGAGATCTCAGGGGATGCTTTGCATCTTACAGGGCACGTGTTTGAAGGTAAGGATGGAAGACTTGTGACGAATGTGTCGGAAATACCTGATGAGGCGCCGCCTCTCCCTGGTATAGAATCCGTCGAGTACGTGTCCCTCAACGATGACGGTTCGTTCAACCCACACATGACCGTGAGCCTCAAGGACGTGACGGACGAGGCCCGCTTCGTGATATATTCGATGGAGCTCACCTACGGTTCCAAGACCATTACCAAGGACACCAGGACCATCCCCAAGACCGATACTCTCGATATCGATATCACCAAGAGCGTAGTCAGCAGATTGAGTGACGGACAGTACTCCCTGTCGCTGTCCAACGGTGCCAAATCTACCGCCTACAAGTTCTATATCCTGACTGTCGACCTCAAGTCCAACAACACCTCGTTCAGGACCAGCAGCGTCCAG
>JAFZXW010000130.1 GCA_017616575.1 Candidatus Methanomethylophilaceae archaeon | reverse complement strand
ATATGAAGGACGTGAAGTCCATCCTGGAGGACCCGGAGAGGACCACGGTTAGGCTGGTGCTCAATCCGGAGCACATGGTCATCAAGGAGACCATGCGCGCCTATACCTATCTCTGCCTTTACAACAAGAACGTGGAGGCGTTGATGATCAACAAGATGATCCCCCCGGAGGCCGGCGACGGCGGGTTCCTGTCCGAGAAGCTGAAGGAGCAGGAGGCCTATATGGAGGAGATCCATACGATATTCGATCCCCTCGCGATGAGGCGCTGCTACATGATGAGGACGGAGCTCAGGGGGCTGGAGAAGCTGGACACGATGGCGGAGATGCTGTTCGGGGACGAGGACCCTTCGACGGTCTACGCCTCCGAGAGCCCCATGTCCTTCAGGACCGTGGACGGCGTGGACGAGCTGGTCATGAAGATGCCGTTCGTGGACAAGAGCGACATCGAGCTTTTCCGCATAGACTCGTCGATGATAATGGTGCAGGTGGGGAGCCAGAAGCGCAGCATACAGCTTCCGGACGTTCTGACCCGCGCCGAGGTCTCCGGCGCCTCGTTCAAGGACGGGAACCTGGTCATAAAGTTCAAGAGGTGAGCGAATGGAACACAGCGAAGAGGAGATACGGAGGTTCGTGTCCGAGAACATGGACCTCATAGAGATCATGATGGAGCGGGCGGCCTCCCGTGACGCGCCTGAAGAAGGCTTCGATGCAGGAAATCCCGGGGAGAGGGATCGTCTCCGCTACAGGATGGAGGACGACGTGCTCAAGGCGAGGGCGAGGGCGGACAGGGACCGCCGCAGGGCCGAGGACTCGTTGCGCGAGGCCCTGGAGGCTTTCACGGACCCAGAGGTCCAGAGGCATTTCGTGTCCATGGGCGTGAGCTTCTTCATGGGGATGTCCGCCTTGATGCGGAAGATGCCCGCCCCGGATTTCGTGAAGAGCACGGCGTCGGACATGGAGGCCAGCTGGAAGGACGTGGCCTGCAGGAGCAACGAGGGGTGCGCGGCCAGAAGGCGCAGGATAGACATAGACGACGGCGAGGCCAGGGTTCCTATAGATATCCAGGGCGACGACGATGGAAACCGACCAGGGGAAGTCGGCGACGAGGTTCGCCCGCTCCGTCGTCGAGGCGGAGGCCTCCGGGAGGATTCTCGGGGAGCGTCCGGACGGCTTCGTGTTCTCCGAGCCCCGCGGGGTCTTCGTGACCTTGAACCGTCACCCCGGCGTGGAGCTGAGGGGATGCATAGGATACCCCTATCCGGTCATGCCCTTGGCGAAGGCAATAGAGGAGTCCGCCCGGTCGGCGTGCCACGACCCCCGCTTCCCGGACCTGTCCCCGGACGAGCTAAGCGGCATAGTAGTGGAGGTCACCGTCCTGACGGCCCCCGAGGTCATCCGGAGCTCCGGCCCCGCCGACCTCCTGGAGTCGATACGCGTCGGCCGCGACGGCCTGATGCTGGACCTCATGGGTTACCGCGGCCTGCTGCTGCCGCAGGTGCCGGTGGAGCTGGGATGGGACGCCAGGGAGTTCCTGGAGGCGCTGTCCATGAAGGCCGGGCTTCCCCGGAGGGCCTGGGAGGACCCCCGTGCCACGGTCTCTAGGTTCGAGGGGGAGGTCTTCTCCGAGACGGAGCCGTATGGAGAGGTTGTCCGGAGGAGCATCGCATGACGTTCGACCTCGTGGTCCGCGGCGACGTGTTCGTCGGCGGGGAGACAGGATACCGCGAGATAGGGATAGAGGACGGCAGGATAGCCTACGTCGGAAGGAGCGCCGGAAGGGCCGAGAGGGTCATCGACGCCGGTCCGGGGAAGGTCGTCCTGCCGGGATTCACCGACCCCCATGTGCATTTCAGGGACCCCGGCATGACCCACAAGGAGGATTTCTCCACAGGGACCATGTCCGCGGCCTTCGCCGGCGTGACCTGCATCCTGGACATGCCGAACACCCTCCCTCCGGTCACGGACTTGAAGACCCTGGAGGAGAAGAAGTCGGCCGTCCGCGGGAGGGCCTACGTCGACTACGGCCTGTTCGCGGCGGTGACCGCGGGATGCGACCCCCTGCCCTTGGCCCCTCTGGTGCCTGGATTCAAGCTCTTCATGGGCTCTACCACAGGCGACATCCTGCTCAACGACGACGCCGACCTGGTCCCGGCGGTCGCCCGCGTGCTGGGGACCGGGAAGCGCATGAGCGTCCACGCCGAGGACGACTCGATGATATCCAGGGAGGAGGCCGGATGCACCCGCGACCACCTCCGCAACCGCCCGGAGTCGGCCGAGACCAACGCCATCGGGAGGCTGGCTTCCAGATTCTCCGGATCTAAAATCAACATCTGCCACATCACCACCTCCGAGGGCCTGGACGTCGCCAGATCGGCAGGTTTCACCACCGAGGTCACCCTCCACCATCTCATGTTCGACGTAGACGGATTTCCAGGGGCGGAATACAAGGTCAACCCCCCGATAAGATGCCGGCAATCTTGCGAGGCGCTCTACCGCAGGTTCCTGGCGGGGGACATAACGATGTTCGGGTCGGACCACGCGCCCCATACCATGGAGGAGAAGGGCCGCGGGTTCCAGGGCGCCCCCGGCGGGATCCCGGGGGTGGAGACCACCGTGCCGATCGCCATGGAGATGGTCCGCAGAGACGAGATCCCCTTGTCCATGGCCGTCAGGATGGGCGCGGAGGCTCCGGCGGAGGCGTTCTCGATAAGGAAGGGAAGGATATCGCCAGGGTACGACGCCGACCTGTGCGTCTTCGACCTCCGCTCGTCTTCGGAGGTGGACGTCCGCAGGCTCCACAGCAGGTGCGGGCATTCCCCTTACGCCGGGTTCAGGGCGGTGTTCCCCGATACGGTAATAATCAGGGGAGAGGTTCAGGTCGACGGCGGGGAGTTCTGCGGAGACCGCCTAGGGAGTGACGTTTGTGGCCGATTACGAAGTCGATTATTCGGAAGTCGCGGGAAGGAAGGTCGATTGCCCCGAGGGGTGCGGCATGTGCTGCCTCTGCCAGCCCGAGGTCCTGCCCGAGGAGAGGCAGTTCTTCAAATCCAACCATCCCCGCTCCCTCGTAAAGGTGAAGGACCCGGAGCCGCACAGCGCCCTTGCCCTCAAGAAAGGGTGCGGGTCCTGCGTATTCCTCAACGGCCGGCGCTGCGACGTCTACGAGCATCGTACGGCGTACTGCAGGCAGTTCCCTTACCATCTCTACGCCAGCGACCGTCTGAAGGTGGAGCTGGACCTCTCATGCAGGGGGGCCTGGACCGGGACCGGCAACGACGCCCTCGCAGAGGCGAAGGACCTGGTCGCCAGGGCTTCTGGCAGAATCGAGGCCGCATTGGAGCAATCGAAGGCGGTGTACCGCGAGTTCTACGCCAACTGCCGCGAGGCGGGCGTGATGTCCGACCCTTCCAGGATACGCATGACCGTGTCCGAGAACGCGTCTATGTTCACCGACTTCTCCTATCTCAGCCGCATAATGGACATGGCCACGATAGAGCCGGTGATGTCCCTGTCGGGGATACTCCCGGAGACGCATCTCGACATGCCCTCGCTGGAGGAGGCAGGGCGCGAGCTGGCAATGGATTCCATGTCCTCCGACGACCCTCTCAGCGTCCCGGTGTATTGCGACGGCAAATGGAACTGGAACATGTTCATGGCCTCCGGCGGGACGATCAGATGGAACGTCATGGACGACGAGGGCGACCTGCACGAGATGGGGTCCGCGGACGCCGAGGACATAAGGCTGCTGGCTCCGGACGTGGAGGGATCGAAGGTCCTCTCCGGTTACATAGGCACCCTCAACGGCAGGGACAGCTTCCTCGGCAACGTCTACTCGATGATGGACCTCAACGGCTACGAGGACGACATGGCCAACGCGTACTACGGAAGCCTTTCGGCCAGCGTCATGGACCTCTTGTGGAGGATGTCCATGCTGGACCATTTCATGGGTGTCGGCAACGGCGCGGACGGCGTCAGGGAGGCCATAATCTTCTATGACATGGACCGTCTGGACGCCCCTGCGATAGGGGCATTCGTGCGATGCAGAGGACAGATACGTTCATATAT
>JAFZXW010000129.1 GCA_017616575.1 Candidatus Methanomethylophilaceae archaeon | reverse complement strand
GAGTTCATAATCGAGCATGCCCACGAGGTCATCAACCTGGACGTGTGATACCATGGACGGGGAGAAGAAGCTTATAATCCAGTCCGTCGAGAAGGAGATGCAGCGCTCCTACATCGACTATTCCATGAGCGTCATAGTCGGGCGCGCCCTCCCGGACGTCCGCGACGGGCTCAAACCTGTCCACAGGAAGATCCTGTTCGCCATGGACAACCTCAGCCTCACGTACAACCGCCCGCACAAGAAGTCCGCCACCGTGGTGGGAGAGGTCCTCGGTAAGTACCATCCCCACGGGGACACAGCCGCCTACGACGCCATGGTCAGGATGGCCCAGCCCTTCTCGCTGAGGTACCCCCTGGTGGACGGCCAGGGTAACTTCGGCTCGGTGGACGGCGACGGCGCGGCCGCGATGCGTTACACCGAGGCCAGGATGTCCAAGATGGCCAGCGACCTCCTCGCGGACATCGACAAGGAGACGGTCGACATGGTCGACAACTACGACGGGTCCCTGAAGGAGCCGTCCGTGCTCCCGTCCAAGTTCCCCAACCTTCTTGTCAACGGGTCGGACGGGATAGCCGTCGGGATGGCCACCAAGATGCCCCCTCACAACCTGGGGGAGGTCTGCGACGCCATCTCCTTCGCGATAGACCGCCCGGACGCCTCCCTGGACGAGCTGATGGCCTACATCAAGGGCCCTGACTTCCCCACCGGGGGGACGATCTACGGCATCGGCGGGATACGCTCCGCATACGAGACCGGCCGCGGGAGGCTGAAGGTCAGGGCGAACGTCCACGTCGAGGACATGGGCAACGGCAAGGAGCGCATAATAGTCGACGAGATCCCCTACCAGGTCAACAAGGCCGCCCTGATCGAGCAGATCGCGGACCGGGTCAAGAACAAGGAGATCGAGGGGATCACCGACCTCAGGGACGAGTCGGACAGGCACGGGATGCGCATAGTCGTCGAGCTCCACAAGGACGCCCTCTCCGCCGTGGTGCTGGAGAACCTGTTCAAGAAGACCAACATGGAGGTCACCTACGGGATAATCAACATCGCCCTGGTGGACAACCGCCCCTCCGTCCTGTCCCTGAAGGAGCTGATCTTCCAGTACATAGCCCACAGGAGGAACGTGGTCTACCGCAGGACCGGGTACGACCTGAGGCAGGCGGAGAAGCGCTACCACATCCTCGAGGGGCTGATGAAGGCCATCGGGATGCTGGACGAGGCCATCGCTCTGATAAGGGCGTCCGAGAACGCGGAGGAGGCCAACGCCGGCCTCAGGGAGCTGCTGGACATCGACGAGGAGCAGGCGAAGGCCATCCTGGACATGAGGCTCCAGAAGCTGACCGGCCTGGAGCTGGACGCCATCAGGGACGAGCACTCGGCTCTTAAGCTTCAGATGGACGACCTGAAGGACATCCTCGCCAACGAGTCCCGCGTCAACGCGATAATCCAGACCGAGCTCAGGGAGATGAAGGAGGCCTACGGCGACGAGCGCTGCACCGTCATCGACCCCAACCCCCTCGACAGCGACGAGGAGGGCCTCATCCCGAAGCAGAGGGTCGTCATCACCCTGTCCAAGGACAACTACGTCAAGAGGATCCCGCTGAGCACGTACAGGCAGCAGGGCCGCGGAGGCGTCGGGCTCACCGGGATGCAGACCAAGGAGGAGGACCACGTGGACTCCATGTTCGTGGCCTGCTCCCACGACTACATACTCTTCATCACCAACAAGGGCCGCCTGCACTGGCTCAAGGGATACAGGATCCCGGAGGGGAGCAGGCAGTCCAAGGGGAAGCCCATAGTGAACCTGCTCCCGGACCTGGAGGAGGACGAGCGCGTGGTCAGCACCGTCTGCACACCGGACTTCCCGGACGACAAGTACATCGTGTTCTGCACCAAGAAGGGGCGCGTCAAGAAGACCGCCATGTCCGCGTACGGCAACGTCCGCTCCAAGGGGATCAAGGCGATCCTGCTGAGGGCGGACGAGGACCCGGACGTGGAGGACGACGAGCTCATCGAGGCGGCCATAGCCGGCGAGGAGGACGACATAGTGATGGCGTCCAAGCGCGGGAAGGCCATCAGGTTCTCCCAGGAGGAGGCCCGCGCCATGGGCAGGACCGCCTCAGGGGTCATCGGGATGAGGCTCGTCGGCGGCGACGAGGTCGTGTCCATGGCCATCGTGAAGTCGGGCGACAAGCTCCTGACGGTGACGGAGAACGGGTTCGGGAAGGTCACCGACGTGGACGCCTACTCGAAGCACCACCGCGGCGGCCAGGGGGTGATCACCATCATCTGCAACGAGCGCAACGGCGACGTGCTCAGCGTGAGGAGGGTGGACCCCGGCGACAACCTGATGCTGACCTCCCGCTCCGGGAAGATCATCCGCATCGAGGTGGACGCCATCCGCGAGACCGGCCGCGCCGCCCAGGGCGTGAAGCTGATGGACCTCAGGGACGGGGACAAGGCCGTGGCGGTCCAGCCCGTGATGGCGGACCCGGCGGCGGCCGAATATGCCGAGACCGTCGAGGCGATCTCCGAGGACCCGGGGGCCTGATCCCCCTCAGGGCCCTTCCTCCTCTGCATCCGAGCGGGGAGGGAGGGCCCCTGTCAATCGCCTTGGCGGAATCTTTATAACGCAGTTCTATCATCAGGGCAATTACGCCGTGGTAACTCAGTTGGGAGAGTGCAAGACTGAAGATCTTGAAGTCGCTGGTTCGAGCCCGGCTCACGGCACCATGACTTCTCTCTGTATCAGGTAGTGCGTTTCTCATGGAGCCTGACAAGATACTCATCGATATCCGCACCTGCGAGCTCAAGATGTCGCAGCTCATGGCGGAGATCCAGCGTCTTCAGGCCGAATACCCTGATTACGAGATATTTCTCGACGGCGACGCCTACGCGATCGTCGGGCGCAGGAGGAGGTTCCGATGGGGCGCGGGCGCGTCACCATAGGGCTTTACAACTCCTACGACCAGAACTTCAGGGAGCCCCACAGGCGCGTCATAGCCCGCGCGGGGGACCTGGCCATGGCCTTCGGCATGAACCTTGCCCTGTTCGGGTTCCCGATCCCGGAGGAGACCCGCACGCCGGTGGAGGTCGCCCAGTGGATAGCCGGGACCACCAGCATCGGCCGCCACGGGGACTATTTCGTCGACCTGGCGGAGCAGGGGCGCTTCCAGAGGTTCCCGTACCCGTCCAAGGGCTTCCCGCCCCAGCTGGGCGTCTCCGTCCTCACCACCTGCAGGCCGGAGCCTTCCAAGGCGATGACGGTGGCGCAGGCGGCAGAGATGGTGGAGTCCGGGCAGAGCCTCCTGCTGGTGTTCGGGATAGGGCCGCACGGCGTCCCCAAGGACGTCATGAAGATTCCGAGGCACAACCTCGACGTCACCCCCGGGGGCTTCTCACTAGAGACCTGCGCGGCTATCGGGGCGGTCTGCGGGGCGCTGTACTCGAAGCTCAACTACCGACGTCGGTCGCATCCCTCGAACTGGCTGTCGTAGAGGGTCTTGAAGAACCCTCCTGCCGAGAGGAGGCCTTCGAACGTGCCTTTCTCGGCTATGTGGCCGTCGCGCACCACCAGGATGCAGTCGGCGTCCTTGATCGTGGAGAGGCGGTGGGCGATGACGAAGGACGTCCGCCCTTCCATGAGAGAGTCCATGGCGGCCCCCACTTTCTTCTCGAGGGTGGTGTCCACGGAGCTGGTGGCCTCGTCGAGTATCAGTATGGGGGGGTCCCTGATCATCGCCCTGGCTATCATCAGGAGCTGCCTCTGGCCAACCGAGAGCTGCACGGACTCGTCCAGTACCGTGCCGTACCCGTCCTCCATGGCGCTTATGAACTGGTCCGCCCCCACCGACCTGCATATCCCCCTTATCCTTCCCTCGTCCACCTCCCTTCCCATGGAGAGGTTCTCGCGGACGGTCCCGCCGAACGTCCAGGCCTCCTGGGGCACCATGCAGAACAGCTCCCTGAGGTCCTCCCTTCTCATCCCGGCGATGTCGGCCCCGTCCACGGTTATCCTGCCCGAGTCCAGCTCGTAGAAGCGTATCAGGATGTTCGCGATGGTGCTCTTCCCGGCTCCCGTCGGCCCCACGATGGCCACCTTCTGGCCGGGCAGGACGTCCAGGTCCAGGCCGTGGATGACCGGCGTCCCCTCGACATAAGAGAAGCGGACGTCCTCGAACGTCACATGCCCCTCGGTCCTCCCCGTCCTGGGCGCCTTGCCGGACTCGTCCTCCAGCTCCTCCGTGCCCATGAAGTCGAACACGCGCTCGGCGGAGGCCGCCACGGACTGCATGGAGGCGAGGTTGTCGGAGAGGCGGAGCATCGGGTTGACGAACTGCCTCACGTAGACGATGAAGGCCACCAGGATCCCGAAGTCTATGCGCCCCTCGAGGATCATCATGG
>JAFZXW010000128.1 GCA_017616575.1 Candidatus Methanomethylophilaceae archaeon | reverse complement strand
ACGATGTTGTCCGCGGAGCCCATTATGACGGAGATGAACGTCATCGCTATACCCATGCTGACCATCATCCCGGACTGCCTCATCACAGCTATCATGGCTGAAGCGTCCCCTGTCTCATGCGGCGGCACGGATGACAGCACCAGGGAGGTGTTCGGGGCGGAGAACATGGAGAACCCGAACCCTACGGTGGCGAGGGTGGCGACGACGCACCACATGGGCGTGTCCACCTGGGCGCATAGTATCGATGCCACGCCCGCGGCTATTATCAGCATCCCCGCGGTGGGGAGGATGCGCTTGTCCTCCACCACGTCGGACCTCCTGCCGAAGTAAGGTGTCAGGAAGGCCTGAATAGCGGGCTGCACGAGCATCAGCATCCCGGCCTCGGTGGCGGACAGCCCTTGCAGGCTCTGGAGGTACAGCGCCATGAAGAACGAAATTGCGAAGGACGAGGCGTAGTTCAGGAACGCGGCGGCGCAGGACCCGGAGAACATCCTGTTCCTGAACAGCCTGACGTCCAGTATGCGGTCCTCCGAGAGGCTCTGCTGGCGGACGAAGACCACTAGAAGAATTAAGCCCGCGACCAACGAGGCGGCCGCCCATGCCGCAGGAAGGTTGATCACCCCTCCCATGGCCAGCAGCACGGACGCCCCGTAGAGGACGGAGCCCTTCCAGCTCATCCTTCCTCCGGCGCAGGGGGAGATCTCGTGCTTGAACCTGGAAATCATGAACATCGCCACGGCGGCGAACGGGAGGATCACCAGGAACAGCGCGCGCCACCCCAGGAGGTCGTTCAGGACGCCCCCGACGAACGGGCCCGCCGCCAGGCCGATGTAGACGCAGGTGGTGTTGATCCCGATGGCCCAGCCCCTGCGGCCGCGGTCGAACACGTCGGAGATCATGGAGACGCTGGTGCATGCCACGGCGGCCGCGCCTATCCCCACCGTGGCCCAGAACACGACCACCATCCAGAACTCGGTGCTGAAAGGGGCGAGCATGCAGGACGCGGCGATCGTCGCGACCCCGACGATGAAGAGTTTCCTCTTGCCGGCTATGTCTCCCATCCTGGCGAGGGGAACCATGAAAATGACCGACGCGAGAAGGAACGCGGTGTTGACGTACCCCAGCGAATGCGATCCCACGGAGAACTCGTGCCCGAGGGCGTCCAGGGACAGGTTCATCATGGTGCTGAGCAGAGGGGTTATGAACGCCGCCGCGCAGCATGCGAACATCAGCGACCGCCTTTCCTGATCGGTGTACTCTTCCACGCCCGCCCAATCCTTAACGCCTATATCCGTTTTCTGCATAATTCCCAATCGCATTGTTTATCTCATTACAAGGGGATTGCCAGGCATGGCCCCGGATCCCGATATCAAGAAAAAGCTCGGCTTGGTGCACGTCTACACCGGGAACGGCAAAGGGAAGACGACCGCCTGCCTCGGACTCGCGTTCCGCGCCTCCGGAAGGGGGCTGAACGTGCTGATGATCCAGTTCCTTAAGCCTGCGAAAGGGTACGGGGAGCACATCGCCGCCGAACGCATCCCCAACCTCACGATAATCCCCATGGGCGCGGACCACATGTGCGGAAGGGATGTCACCCGCGAGGAGGACATGGCGCTCACGAAGGAGGGCATGAGGAAGGCCGAGGAGGCCCTGACCTCCGGGGAGTACGACCTCGTCATCCTGGACGAGATCAACAACTCCATGTCCTTCGGCCTCGCGTCCCCGCAGGACGTCATCGCCATGCTGGAGAGGCGCGCCCCGAACACCGAGGTGGTCCTCAGCGGCAGGGGGGTCCCGCAGGAGATAATAGACTACGCCGACCTCGTGACCGAGATGAGGCTGATCAAGCACCCGTTCTACAGAGGGATCGGAGCCAGAAAAGGAATAGAGTACTGATAACATGAGATCCGTAGCGACAGACAAGGCCCCTCCGGCCGCGGGGCCGTACTCCCAGGCCGTTGAATGCGATGGAATCGTATACGTCTCCGGCCAGATACCCGTGGACCCTTCCACCGGTAAGATGCCGGAAGGCGCCGCGGCACAGGCCAGGCAGGCGCTGGAGAACCTCAGGAACGTCGTGGAGGCCTCCGGGTCGTCAATGGGCGACGTGCTCAAGGTCACCGTCTTCCTGAAGGACATCGGGACGTTCGCCGAGGTCAACGCGGTCTATGCGGAATTCTTCTCGCAGCCTTGTCCGGCAAGGTCGTGCGTCGGATGCGCGGACCTCCCCAAAGGCTCCCTGGTGGAGATCGACGCGGTGGCGCGCATCAAGAAACGAGGGACGCATCGCTGGGCGACGGTCTTGGGGTTGACAAGCTTCCCTACGACCGCGTCCCTGACGAAGCGGTTGTAGCCGCTCATGTCAGGCTTCTCGTCCAGGATCCTCTGCGTCTCCTCGGACACATGGGAGAATATCCCCTTGTAGATCCTGCAGGAATCCCCCGAGTTGTCCTCCAGGCCGCACTCGTGATAGAAGTCCATGCTGCAGCCTCCGCCGCAATACTTGTATATCTCGCAGGAGGCGCACTTCTCCCTCCTCTTCACGGAGCCTTCCAGGATGCGTGCGAACCCCTCGGACCTGAAGAGCTCCCCTATCGAGCCGACTTCGTTGACGTTGCCCATGCGGAACTCCTCCGGGCATGCCTTGGCGCAAGGGTACACCGAGCCGTCCGGGTTCACGCAGATCCACTTGGTCAGGCACGAGGTGTGGGCGCAGTCCGACGGGACCGGCTCCCCCAGGTAGTTGAGCATGTAGAGGTAATGCGGGATCAGCGGTATTTCCGCCTCCGCATCGTGGAGCCAGTCGTCGAAGGCCTCGATGCTCCCCTTGACGTACTCGTCCGGGTCCGGGACGAGGCCCCCGCGCCTGGCGCAGCCCGCGGGGATCACCGGGGACAGCGATACATCCGTCCCCCTGTCGCGGAAGTAGCGATATATCTCCTTCTGGCGAAGCGCGGTCTCCGCGCATATGGTGGCGCTTGCGGAGTACTTGTTGTCCTTGTCTGAAAGCGAGGAGATGGCTTTGGACGAGTCCTTCTCCCTCAGGGCGCCGTTGAACGGGCCTTCGTAGGAGACGCCGACGTTGATCTGCTTCTGCCTGCAGAACGCCATGAGCCTCCTGTTGAGGCCGAGGCCGTTGGTCTGGATGGTGTTGCCGCAACGGAAGGTCCCCTTCCCGAAATGCTTCTCCTCGAGCTCGATCGCCTTCTTGTAAAAGGAAAACGGCAACGTGAGCGGCTCCCCTCCGTGCCAGATGAACCATGCGGCCTCGTACTCCTCGGAGACCATCCTCATGAGCCTGTCCAGCGTCTCGAAGGACATGGTCCCGGGGACGCGCTCCTCCGGGAGGTGGTAGCAATGCTTGCAACCCGTGTCGCAGAAAAGCGTAGGCTTGACGACTACGGACAGATACTGCTTCATGTCAAGACGCGGCCCGACGCCCGCGATGCCAGGCGACGGGACGGCACCTTCAGAAAGGCCAGTACGTCCAGACGCCGTTGAATCCGTGCGTGATGTAGCAGCAGCAAGCGCAGCAGCAGATCAGGCCGCCGGCCAGGCATGCGTACCATCCGGACGAGGAACAGCATCCCTTCTCGTCGCAGCAGCAGTAGTCGCACTTGGAGCCGCCGGAGTGGTCGCCTTTGTCGAAACGCTCGGCATGGTCGCTCTCGGGGAGTCCGTGCATCGCGAACGCGACGAACGCGGAAGGGGATTGGCTCTCGTAAAGCGCTGT
>JAFZXW010000127.1 GCA_017616575.1 Candidatus Methanomethylophilaceae archaeon | reverse complement strand
TCCCTGGCGAGACCGAGAGCCTTCTGTTCGCCCTCCAGGCCGCCATAGGCGCGATAATCATCGGTTACTTCATAGGCCGTACGAGAAAGGCCTGATAAACGGGCCTTCGGGCCCACTTTAACCATTCTATTCCGTCGCATTGAGGGATCCGATGTCCGAAGAGACCCAGATGGATACGCTGGCATACAACTCCAGGATGCTGTCCTGGGCCCCGTTGGGCAAGTTCTTGTTCGTTATAGCCGTGCTGATTGTGAACATAGTCACCAAGTCCATGATGGTGCCGTTCGTCACGTTGGCTATCGGCCTGGCCTTGATGGCCTATTCCACCAATTTCAAGATACCTTTCTTCGTCGCCCTCGCACTTGCCGAGGCGATACTCATACTGGCGATCGGGTCCGGGATGATATCCATCACCGGAGACAAGGCCGATCCGGCGATCTGGGACACGCACATCCTGTGGTTCGACATCTACATGACCCACGAGAGCTTCAACAAGGCGTGGCTCGTGATGTTCCGCGGCGTGGCGGGAATGTCCGTGATGATGGCATTCGCCACTTCGACGCCGATACCCCATCTGTCCTATGCGCTCAAGCAGATCCATATGCCCCGCGAGGTCTCCGAGCTGGTGGTCCTGATCTACAGGTACGGCTTCCTTCTCCTGGAGAGGATGGACGCCATGTGGGAGGCCGCCCATTGCAGGATGGGGTTCAATGGCTTCATGAACACCATGAGGACGACCGCGTCGATCACCGTGGGGATATTCACGTCGTCGTCCAATCTCGCGGACAAGGCCCAGATAGCCTTGGACTGCAGGAACTACCAGGGCTTCTTCCCGATATACAACACCCCTCCCAAGCTGGGGTGGCGCTGGATTCTGGTGACCGTGGTCGCCTTCGTGCTGATTTACTACTTCGGTCAGTACACCGAGGGCTGGATCGACATGTGCGAGATTTTCTTCGGGAGGTCGTCGTGATGGATTACATATTCGAGACGAAGGACCTCACATACAGTTACAACTCAAGGCAGGAGAAGCCCTCCTTGGATTCCGTGAACGTGAAGATACGGAAGGGGGCCAGGACGGCCATCCTGGGCGCCAACGGGGCAGGGAAATCCACCTTATTCTATCATTTCAACGGCATATTCAAGCCTGCCTCCGGCGAGGTCCTCTACATGGGGAACCCGCTGGACTACTCCCGCGAGGCCTTATCCGTGCTCCGCACCGACATCTCCGTGGTGGTCCAGAACCCGGACGAGCAGATATTCTCCGCCACCGTCGAGGATGACGTCGCCTTCGGGCCCATGAACGCGGGGCTGGAGAGGTCCGAGGTCGAGAAGAGGATACAGGAATCCTTGTTCAAAGTCGGCATGGAGGAGTACCGCTCCAGGCCGACCATACAGCTCTCGTACGGCCAGAGGAAGAGGGTCGCCCTGGCGGGGGCCCTCGCCACCGACCCGAAGGTCCTTATCCTGGACGAGCCCACCGCCGGCCTGGACCCGCAGATGTCCCAGGAGGTCATCGAGCTTGTGGAGCAGCTGTGCGTCGCCGGCACTACCGTCATAATATCCACCCACGACGTCGACTTGGCCTATTCATGGGCGGACGAGATCCACGTGTTGAGGGGAGGGCATCTTATCTATTCCGGGGAGCCAGAGCCGTTCTTCGACGACCACGTGGGGGTGGCGTCGGCCGGCCTGGTGATGCCCCACACCTTCTCGATCAACTCCTCGGTGCAGAGGATTCGCGGAAACCCCGCCGCCCCGCATCCGAGGACCAACAGCCAGATCCTCTGCAAGATGCTGCCGGGAGGCTCTAGGACCGGGAAGATAAGGCTGGTCCCGGTGAAGGACTCGATCCCGGAGGTCCCCGGCGGCGGCGTCCCGAGGGGCGTCTACGGGTCCAGGGTACGCCGCCTGTTCAGGGAGGGCGGCTCGGAGCCTGACTACCATTTCAACGCGATAGAGTGCTGCCTCATGGAGGCCGTCAACGGGAGGGACTCCGTCCTGTTCGTGGACGATTCCATGAAGGACAGGGTGCTCGAGGTCATCGGCGCCATGGACAGGTTCGGGAAGAGGATAGAGGTGGTCCTGTGAACGTCATAGAGACCGAGGGGATAACGTACTATTACGAAGGGACCAAGACGCCCTCCCTCGACGGGGTCAGCATCCGCATCGACAAGGGGGTCAAGACCGTCATCCTCGGAGCGAACGGCGCCGGGAAGTCCACATTGTTCTATCATTTCAACGGGGTCGTGAAGCCTGCGTCGGGGACCGTCAAGGTCATGGGGTCGCCGGTGTCCTACAGGAAGAAGGGGCTGAGGGAGCTCCGTTCCAAGGTCGCGGTGGTACTTCAGAACCCTGACGACCAGATCTTCGGTCAGACCGTGGAGGGGGATGTGGCCTACGGCCCCCGCAACATGAAGCTCCCTGACGAGGAGGTGTCCGCGAGGGTGGAGGAGGCGCTGTTCCAGACCGGCCTCGGGGACCTGAGGGAGAAGAACACCATGCAGCT
>JAFZXW010000126.1 GCA_017616575.1 Candidatus Methanomethylophilaceae archaeon | reverse complement strand
CACAGTCCCGAGGTAGACCTTGAGCTTCTCATCGTCCACAGTCGGCTCGTACCCGTACCTTTTGGCGTGGAGGTCCCTGATGGTCATCAGGAGGACGTAGATCTCCTCGTTAGTTAGCGGCCTCAGGTTGATGACCGGGCCGAGGTAGTTGTCGTAACCGTTCTCGTAACGGCCCTGGACCAGCCTGGACCTGAGGGCCTCGTAGCTGTACAGCCCGCGGTTCTGGTCCTCTATGAACTCGGGGGTCCCGCAGACGTACATGGACAGGTGCGACGACCTGCCTTGCATGATGTCGTTGAATATGGTCAGCAGGCGCTCGTAGTTGTTGGACCTGGAGACCTTGTTCTGAAGCTTGTAAAGCACGACCGCCTCGTCCAGGAAGACTACCAGGCCCTTGTATCCGATCCCGGCGACGAACTCCGCCCAGATCTTGATGAAGTCGTACCAGTTGTCGTCGTTCACCATGGAGTCGACGCCGACCTTCCCCCTGGCGTCTTTCTTGAGCTCCATCTCTCCGCGGAGCCATCTGAGGGCGGGGATGTCGTCGATGCCTTTCTCCCTGTCCTGCCAGTACCTTATTGCGGCCTTCAGGAAGTCCTGTCCGTGCGGGAGGCCGCTTATGCGGGAAGCGCTGTCCCTGAGCGCCTTCTCCATCGCTTTGGGGTCGTCTTCGGGGACCGTCTTCCTTATCGTCTCGATCCATTCGTCTAGGATGAACGTCAGGGCCCCGCCGTCGGGGCGGGCCTTCACCGCGACGTTCTTCACCAGCTCGACATACGTGTTGAGTCCTTCCTTCTTGGACCCTGTGAGCCTGCGGTTCACCGAAAGGTCTGCGTCCATGACCGCGAACCCCCTGTCCATGGCGTAGTTGCGCACCATCTGGATCATGAAGCTCTTTCCGTTGCCGAACCTGCCGGAGATGAACCTGAACGCCCCGCCGCCTTCTGCCGTGTCCTCAAGGTCGTGGACGAACGTCTCGGTCTCCTTCTTCCTGCCTACGGCTATGTATTCGAGTCCTCTGCGCGGGACCACGCCCGACGATAGGGCGTTCATCATCGTCTTCAGGGTTCCACGGGGTATGTTCTGGTTCATCGGACTTCGCCACTCCATGAGATTTCAGTTATTATACCGTTAGGGATGCGTCGCATCGTGACGTGCAGGCGACATGCATAAAATACTGAACACTATGTTCAGTAAGATGTTGTCTCACGCCGCGCACATGTCGACGGAAGGCGTCGAAACCCTGCTCGAAGAGCCCAAGGCGGCCATCAGGAAGATGGCGGTGCCGATTTTCGTGGCCCTTTTGGTGGTGCAGTTCAACAATTTCGTCGACAACATCTGGTGCTCCAGCCTGGGCGTGGAGGCCGTCTCTGCTGTGTCGCTGGTGTCCACGCTTTATTTCTTCTTCCCCTCTGCCGGCGCTGGCATCGGATTAGGACTGAACGTCACCATTTCGAACTGCATCGGCGCGGGCGACAGTAAGGGGGCGAGCGACCGTGCGTCACAGACGTTCGTGTTGATTGCCATCTTGATGACGTCGATGATCCCGTTCCTGCTTTTCTGCATGGATCCTCTCATAGACCTGATCGGGGGGACGTCCATCAAAGGCCTGTGCCAGGAGTACCTCCTCCCGTTGTTCGTCCTGTGCCCGTTCCTGGTGCTCAGCAACGTCATGGCAGGGATGCTGAGGGGCGAAGGGATGGCCCGCGAGTCCACCATCATAAACGTGGCTGTGGCGGCGACCAACCTCGTCCTGGACCCCATATTCATATTCAGCCTGGGGATGGGCGTCGCCGGGGCCTCCTGGGCGACGATGCTCTCGTCGGTCGTGGCAGTAGCGATAGGGATGTGGTACTACTTTTCCGGAAGGACATATGTGAAGCTCCGCTTCAGGGGAATCCGGTTCCAGCGCGAATGCGTCGGGACGTCATGTACGTGGGGGCGCCCCAGGTATTGGAAAACAACATACACGCCATGGCCAACCTTCTTCTGATGTCCTTGATCATAGGCTGCGGCGGGGCCCTCGGACTGACCTTGTACAACGTTCCATGGAAGACCGTGCACCTCCTGATGGTTCCGGCCATGGCCGTAGCCTCGTCCATGGTGCCTGTCATCTCGGCGGCGAAGGGTCAGAAGGATCCCGGCAAGATGAAGGCGGCCTACCTGTATTCTTTGAAGCTGGAATTGGCTTTCAGCTTGGGGGCGATGGCCGTCGCGTTCCTTCTCGGAGACTTCTGGATGCATCTCTTCAGCTACAACGGCGACATGGCGGCGTATCATGACGAACTGGTCCGCATCTTGCGGATATACATACCGTTCATGGTGTTCTATGGCTTCATATCGTTCGGTTCTTATCTATTGGGGGCGATAAAGAAGAGTCAGATATCCGCGGCGACGATTTTCGTCCGCCAGGCTGTGTTCATAGGCATTATCGCCGTATGTTGCCGGCATGACATGGAATGGGTCTACTGGGGGGTCACCGTTTCGGAAATCATCGGAGGCGTCTTGATGATCGCCGTATCCAGGTCGGAGTTCGGAAAGGCGTGCGGGAATCTGGAACGCTCTACGGACGGGGCGGCAGAATGGAATGCATGACATCTATTTCGGCTAGGATTCAAGGCTCCGGCATCTCTGAAAGCATGCGCAGAACGTCCTACGCATAGTCTTCCGACACCTTTCCGTCTTCGACCAAGGCGTCACCGATTGTCTCCATCGCCGCCTCGTTCACGGCCTTCTCCTTCAGTATGTCTAGCCTCGTGCCGTCCATGGACAATCTGATGTATTCCAAGGCTTCCGGCGTCAGCATTCTCCTGAGGTCCGCCCATGGGTCCTCGGTGCGAATGGACGCAGGGGCCGCCGGCACGACCTCCTCTTCCTCGGAGTCTTCTATGCGCATCATATCTGTGACCGCGTAAAGGTCGTCCGTGGCGGACTTGACCAGGTCCATATCCAGGGACACCTTGGTTTTGGCCGTCCTTTTGCGCTTTCTTTCCTCAAGATAGAGGAGGGCACCTTCGACTGCCGCGTCGCGGTTGCTCTTGCCGAATCCGCCGGGAGTTTTGGGGTCTTTCTCGCCTGAGACGACGGCTTCGGCTATCTTGCAGACGGACGTCACGAACCTGTTGACGTCGGCGGCGTTGAACGGCGTCGGGATGTCTACCGAGATCGGCATTCCTGCGCAGCCCCTGAACACCTCCACCACCGTGGACGTCATGGAGAGGTCGACCGCCCCATGAAGGCTGTTTCCGTTCGCCTCGTATATCGAGCGTATGGCGGCGTTCACCGTCCCTGTAAGCAGCCCGTCTGCGTCACGCACAGAGACGCGGTCCACTTGCTCCGGCGAAAGAGGGAGCGGAGGGGACGATTCCAGCGCGGAGGCAGTCAAAGAAGTCAGTTTGGCGTTCTCGCACCGTCTGCTGATCTTCGTGGAATACAGGCTGTGCAGGAGGCACCAGTCGGCCACAAGGTCGTCCGGCATTCCCCTATGCCATTCATCGGGGAGTTTCGCAAGCATCTCCAGAATGTCTAAGGCGTCCGTAGGGTTCATGGATTCGTCGTTTAGGATTTCGTTGGACAGGAGCCATGCGAACCCTTCGTCCGTGTCCGTCTGTTCCCTTTTTAGAACCTTCTCCTTCCAAGATTGATAGCATATGTATTCGTCCAGCGACATGGTGGAGTAGCATGGGGTCTTTGATTTAGGGGGGATGAAGCGTTCTGCCGGAGGCGTCGGAATCCCGCCGTATTCACGCATCCTGCTTGGGAACCGGTAGCTAGGCCATATGCCGTCTTTTTCCGGCGGTTCGAAGGGCTTGAAATCCAAGTAGTGGCTGCCCTTATTATAGACTATAGGGATTCCGTATTTGTCATATGGCTCGGGATTCAGCGTTCCTGCCTTGAACTCATCGATGCATCTGTTCAGAAGCTGCCCGTATCTTCCGCCGGCGGCGGGCTTGCTTCCTGAAAGGACGGCGTTGCATTCTTCGTAGGTTTCTTTGAAGACTTCCATGAACTTTGCGGATTCCTTGACATCTTCGTATTTTACGTATTGGTTTTTCATTCCGAACATGTTCATGTCGGAAGAGAACGGGAAACGAAGGGCGTATTCGGCGGATTTCATGCACAGGCGGAGTATTCCTCTTTGCTGCCTCCCGATCTCATGGAGCGCTGCAGAGACTATAGTGCCCAATGCTTTCAACGTATCTGTGTTTTTACGTCCGCGCGACGGCATGAGGTATTTCAGGTCTTTGGCGGACAAAGGGATGCATCTCCTGTCCGAGAGAACCTTGCAGATTCTGATCCCTCTATGGCCGGGGTTTACGGAGACGACGTCCCTTCTGATGTATCCTGTCAAGATCGCATAGTACGAGCATGCGGAATCCAGGATGGAGTCGACGTTGGGGTCCTGCCCAAGATATGCGTCCCTCATCCTGACCAGGCATCTCATGTTCTCGAGGGGGTCGTCGTCAACTGTCAAGAGTTCCACGCAATGCAGCCAGACATATCCGGCGTCGGTGTCCAGGCACTCCCCCTCGAATATCCTCTGGCGCCAATAGAGGTAGTATCTGAGACGTTTCCATTCAAGGTTGCGATACGTAGGATGCAACACCAGGCTGGGGACGTATTCGCATTCCGTGCCGCCGAACCTCCAGTATTTGATGATGTTCTGCAACAAGCCTTCGGATTCGCGCGCGTTCTTGAAAGAGTCTGAAGGGTGGACCGTCGCCATGTTCATCCGTTCTCGCGGGGGTATGCGCTTCCTGTATGTTTCATTTGTGTCGTTTAATAATTATAGACTATAGTGTTTGCATTATTGCTTTATCATAGGCATCCATGGTGGCCTCAGGGATAAGATGGGGACGGCGAAACGCAGAGCCCTGGTGGTCGTCGACATGCAGAACGACTTCATCTACGGGCCGTTGGGAAACGACATGTGTAGGGCCGCGGTCCCGGAGGTCTGCCGTCAAGTCAAGGAAGGCGGCTACGATTCGATATACGTCACCTTAGACACCCATTATGAGGGCTATCATTCCACGCAGGAGGGCAGGATTCTTCCGGTGGAGCACTGCATCGAGGGCACTCCGGGATGGGAACTGGCGGAGGACGTCAAGGCCGCCATCGTAGCTTCTGGCGCAGATGTCGAATATGTGAGGAAAAGCGCTTTTGGCAGCCTGGATCTCGCAGATAGGATAAAACGCGAATGCGCGGAGGACGCCAGCGTGGATTTCGTCGGGGTCTGTACGGACATCTGCGTTGTGTCCAACGTCCTGATCCTTAAGGCGGCCTGTCCCGAGATGGAGGTGTCTGTTGTCGCCAGATGCTGTGCCGGGACCACGCGTGAGAAGCACGAGGCGGCCTTGGCGACGATGGGATCATGCCAGGCGCGTATAGTCTGGCGATGATCGGAAGGAAGTGGGAGGGGGTTCCCCCGTCCCGTTTCAGAACAGTTTGAAGACCAGGTCGGAGTATCCCATGATGTCGTCCACAGGCATCCCGGCGATGAGGAGCGCCTGGACGTACATGATGTCGGCCATGTCCTTGGCCTTGCCCTTGTCCTCCGAGTACGCCTTCTTGAGGGCCTCGAACGCCGGGTGGGAGCCGTTGATCTCCAGGACCCTCTCGGCCTTCACCGACCCCATCTCCGGGGCGCCCGGGATGCTTGAGAAGTACTTCTCCATCTCCAGCGAGACGTCGCCCTCGGTGCTGAGGCAGACCGCATGGGTCTTGAGCTTCCTGGAAAGCTTCACCGACGACACCTTGTCGCCGAGAGACTCCTTTACAAAGTCCAGGATCTCCTTCTCGTCCTCCTCCTTGGCGTCGGCCTCCTTCTTCTCCTCCTCCGTCTCCAGGCCCAGGTCTTTGCCGGAGATGTCGCAGAACTCCTTCTCCTCGTAAGTCCTGAGGGTGCGGACGGCGAACTCGTCCACGTCCTCGGTGAGGCAGAGGATGTCGTATCCCTTGTCCCTTATCTGCTCGGCCTGGGGGAGCTGCTTGGCACGGGCCACGCTCTCGGCCGACGCGTAATAGATCCTCCCCTGCCCCTCTGGCATGGCGTCGACGTACTCCTTGAGGGTCACGAGCCTGTCCTGGGACATCGAGTGGAACATGACGAGGTCCTTTACCAGGTCGGCCTTCATCCCGTACCCCTCGACGACCCCGTACTTGATCTGGGTCCCGAAGCTCTTGTAGAACTCCAGGTACTTGTCGCGGTCGTCGGCGAGGAGGCGTGCGAGCTCGTTCTT
>JAFZXW010000125.1 GCA_017616575.1 Candidatus Methanomethylophilaceae archaeon | reverse complement strand
CTTGATCTCCTTCAGGGCGCGAATGTCCCTTACTCTCTCGATCAGCCTGTTCCTCTCTATGATGCCGACGATCTTCTTGCCGTTCAAGATGGGGAGCTGCCTGCAGTTGCTGGAGACGACCGTCTCCGCTATGCGGGTGATCTCCATGTCGGCGGTCACGGACGGGAAGTTGCGGACGAGGCCCTTGACCTTTGCATCCAAAGACACGCTCTTCTTCCTCAGTATGGACGAGTAGCTCACCATACCGACGTATTCGCCCTGGTCGACCACGGGAACGTCCTGGTAGCGGGTCTCCTTCATGACGCCTAGCACGTCGGCTATGCGGTCCTCTGAGGAGACCGTCGGGAATTCCTCGGACATGATCCTGTCGACGGAGATGCCGTCGATCTGCGACCGGAGCATAGAAAGCTTCTTCAGATCTTCTAGGTCCTTTACAGCCATGTCATTACACCTCATGATAGAAATCCAAGAGCAGAGGATATAATACTTGCCAGCAGGAAAACGCCTGGCCAGACTCTCCGGGGGTATGGATGGATGATGCAGGGGGGGCGCCGTCCAGTAACACCTGGAACGGCGTTCCCGCACTGAAAGGTATTAAATATCTCGGAGGGAGGAGAACTCCTTCCCGGCGAGAAGGGAATCGATCGCCGCGGCCGCCCCGGAGGCGGGGATGCGGCGCTGGTCGGTGGTGTCCCTGTCCCTTATGGTCACCGTGCCGTCCTTGAGGGACTGGTAGTCGACGGTGATGCACCAGGGGGTCCCGACCTCGTCCATGCGGGCGTACCTCTTGCCGATGGTCCCGGAGCCGTCGTAGTAGGCCTCCACCCTGTGGGTGTGGACCTTCTCGTAGATCTCCTTGGCCATGTCGTCCAGCCCGTCCTTCTCCATCAGCGGGAACACCCCGACCTTTATCGGGGCGACGGCGGGCGCCAGCCTGAGGACGGTGTAGTCGTCCTTCTGGTCGAACGCGTGCTCCAGGACGGAGTAGAAGATTCTGTCCAGCCCGTGGGAGGGCTCGATGACGTGCGGGGTCACGCGGACGCCGGCCACCTTCTCGACCCTCTTGACCACCTCGAAGTAGTCCTCGGTGAGCTCGATCTCCTCTCCGTCGACCTTGACCTTGAGCCTCCCGTCGCGGATGTCGGACGGGGACATGGATTCCATGGCGGCGGCTATCGCCTTGGCCTTGGACTTGAACGCGGGGCCCAGCGCCTTGTGCTTGGCGGCGACCTTCTCGACCTCCATCTCCTTGGGCTCGTCGAACCTCTTGAGGTGGGTGAGGTCCGCCCCGGAGAACTGCGCGTGCCTGGAGAGGTCCCAGCTGCCCCTGTCGGCGATCCCGACGATCTCCGTCCATCCGTACGAAAGAAGGACCTCGGCGTCCCAGCAGTCGGCCGCGTAGTGGGCCATCTCGTCCTTCTCGTGCTCCCTGAACCTGAGCCTCTTCGGGTCTATCCCCAGGCCTGTGAGGAGCTGCTTGGTCGTGTACACGAAGTACGCGAGGACGCGGTTGGCTATGACGCCCTTCTCCACGGCCTCCTTGACGGTCATCGTGGTGAGCTGCAGGGTGGTGTTCGGGATCAGGTCCAAGGTGCCGTCCTCGATCTCGCCGAACCTGGACCAGTCCTTGTCGTCCGGGTCGACGAAGAGCTCCACCTCCATCTGGTTGAACTCCCTCATGCGGATCATTCCCTGGCGGGGGGCGATCTCGTTCCTGTAGCTCCTCCCGGTCTGGATGACCCCCAGCGGGAGCTTCTCCCTGTTGTACCTGTAGAGGTTCGAGAAGTTGACGAAGATCCCCTGCGCCGTCTCCGGCCTGAGGTACCCCACGCGGGCGGAGCCGGGGCCGATGTTCGTCCTGAACATGAGGTTGAACTCCTCCACCGGGCCCAGGTCCCCGCCGCAGGTCAGGCATTTTATGTTATGCTGGACGAACGCCTCCTCCAGTTGCTTCGGGGTCAGGACGTCGGGGTTGTCGAAGATTCCCTTGACCATGTGGTCCGCCCTGTAGGGGGCGCCGCATTTCTGGCAGTAGGTGATCAGGTCGGCGAAGTTCTCCACGTGGCCGGAGGCCGTCAGGACCTCCTTGGGGTTGACAGTTTCGGAATCGATCTCCACGAAGCCCTCGCGGCCCTTGTATATGCCCCTCCACATGTCTACGATGTTGTTCCTCAGGGCGCAGCCGAGGGGGCCGTAGTCGTACATGCCGGCCACCCCGCCGTAGAGCTCGAAGGAGGGCCATATGAACCCCCTGCGCTTGCAGAGGGACATCAGGTCGTTGGGGTTGACATCGGTCATTTCCATTACCCGCTATGGCGCACAGGACGTCCACGTCGTATACCATGCCCACAAGCTCGTCCTTCGTGCCGCGAACCGGAATCTGGCCGAAGTCGTTGGCCAGCATGATCTTTGCGACCTCGGCCACGTTGGTCTTCTTGAACACCGTGAGCGGGTCCCTGACCATGTACTCCCTGACCTTCCTGTCGTCGAAGTAGTCCTCGCTGACGGAATAGAACAGGGGGAGCACGTTCCTGTATCCGGCATAGTCCCCTCCGTCGATCCCCAGTGTCTTCAATGCCTCGGGGCTCTTCATCTGGTCGCTGAACAGGTCGCGGTCCGTGAGTATCCCGGTCAGCTTCCCATGGGCGTCCAGGACGGGCACGGCGGTCACGTCGCTTATCCTCATGGCGGCGACGGTGTAGGAAAGGGGCTCCTCCTCGTAAGCGGTGACGCAAATGGTCCTGATCACGTCCTCCGCCACCAGCGAGGTCTTCATGTCCTTGACCAGGCGGAGGAGGTCGGTGGGGGTGACGATTCCGACGAGGGACGAGCCCTCGATCACGGGGAGCCTGTGGATCCTCTTCTCGCTGAATATCCTGGCGGCCTCCTCCACGGGGGCGTCCGAAGAGATCGTGATGCAGTTCCTCTTCATGATGAGGGACAGCTGGTCCTCCTCGAAGTTGCGGAATATGTCCTTCCTGGACACGATGCCGACCAGGCTTCCGTCCTGCGCGCGCACGACCGGGAGCCCGGTGAGGCCGTTCCTCACCATCAGGTTGATCGCCTCGTTGCGGGACCCGGGGACCTCAGCCACGATCGGAGCCGGGGTCATGATGTCCGCCACTGCCTTTCCTTTCAAGTCAGTTCCCCGCCTCGTTCGCCCTCACCACAAGGACCGGGCATGAAGACGCTCTGACGACCCTCTCGGCCACGCTTCCCATCAGGAGCTTGGACATCCCCGTGCGGCCGAGGGTTCCCATGACGATGAGGTCGAACTTGGAAGACTCCTCGAGTATGACCTTGACCGGGGAACCCTCCCTGACGGAGACCTCCACTGGTACGCCGGCTGCGTCGGCCATCTTCTTCACTACATCGACGGCCTCCTTGCCCTCCACGGCCAGTGCGTCGTAGACGTTCCTGACGGCCGCGTCCATGGGCATGTTGGAGATCATCGTCTGGTCCAAGACGTACAGGGCGGTGATCTTCCCGTCCACCTTCTTGGCGAGGTCCACGGCGGCCTTGATGGCCGACTTCGTGTACTCGCTGCCGTCGGTGGGAACAAGTATGTTGCTGAACTCCATTTCTCTCAACTCCCCTCTCTCGTCGCTAAGGCCGTTCCTGATACGCCCTTGCGGAAGACCTCCCCAGGCACGGGGACGCCTTCGAAAGGGACCGCCATGAAACGCCTCTGCCTCTCACGGCCTATCCTGATTTTCCGATTTAATATCTTGCTATTCAAAGAAGAGAGGGATCCGAACACGGCGGAGGGGTCCCCGCCCTGCGATTCCATGGCCTCGACGAACAGCGCCGCCTCGGATGCCATGTCCGGAGGGCGCAGCATCCCGTTGTCGGTTCCCAAGGCGATGTCCACTCCCAGGTCCGCCATGCGGGCGAGCGGAGGGGCCTTCCCGAAGTACATGTTGGACCCGGGGCAGACGACGGCCGGCACCTCGGCCTCCGCGCATTTGAGGAGGTCGGAATCGGACGCCTCGCACATGTGGACGACGAACGCCGGGTCCAGGGAGAGGACCTCGTCGATGTCCTCGCGGACTCTCTCGCTGGCGTGGATAGCCAGGACGGCCCCCTTGCCGCGGACGGCGTCGGCTACCTGTTCCAGGTACTTGGAAGGCATGTCCGATATGCTCGGGAGCCCTATCCCGTCCGCGCAGGAGAGTATCTCCTCGACCTCGCCCGGGTCGAACTCCGAAGATACTGGTCTTCCGAGCACG
>JAFZXW010000124.1 GCA_017616575.1 Candidatus Methanomethylophilaceae archaeon | reverse complement strand
TCGAGGCTTGCATGAAGAAAGGGTACATCATCGGATCCTATCCGTCCAGCTTCCCCTCCGGGACCATCGGGGCGTGGATCTCCACCAACGGCATGGGGGTCGGGTCCTACAAGTACGGCTCCGCCAGGGAGAACGTCCTCAACTCCGAGGTCGTCGTCGACGACGGCTCCGTGGTCGTCACCGGGTTCGACGGGGTCGGATCCTACAGGGCGAGCTACAATCTCAACCAGTTCTTCTCCGGAGCGGAGGGCACCCTCGGGACCCTCGCGACCGTCACCTTCAGGATCTACCCGATGGGCGAGGTCAGGTGCCTCGCCTACGAGTTCGACGCCCTCAAGGCCATGGACGGACCCATCCAGGAGATGGTCGCCGACCCGTCCGCCAGGCCCCTTCATGTCGCCTGGTCCGACTACAACCACTTCGAGGGACAGAGGAGGGCCGGCATCCACGCTCCGGACGTCACCAACCTCTGGCTGGTCACCCTTCAGGGCGACAAGGCCCACAACGACCTCGAGGAGGCGTTCTTCGACTCCGTCGCCGAGAAGCACGGAGGGAGGAAGGTCGCGTCCGAGATCGCCGAGCATGAGTGGGAGGAGAGGTGCTATGAGTTCAGGGCGAGGCATGTCGGAGTCGGGGAGATCCCCGCCGAGGTCATCGTGCCCACCCACGACTGGGGCGAGTTCACCGACCGTTGCTACGAGGGCTTCAAGGAGATGAAGATGGAGGTCGGAGGAATCATCGGCATCATGGTCGACAGGTCCACGACGATGTTCATGCCCTACTACTTCAAGGACGACGAGATGCTCACCGGCATGCTGTCCTTCGGGTTCAACTTCTACCTCGGAGAGGTCGCCGGGGAATACGGCGGAAGGAGCACCGGGTTCGGCGTGTTCTTCGCCTGGAACCTCGACAACATCCACAACGCTGCCACCGTCGCCAAGATGCGCGAGCTGAAGACCGTGCTCGACCCGCACGACGTGGTCAACCCCGGGCACGTCGTCTGCGGCACCACCAGGTTCGGCATCAACATGACCAAGGGCCTGATGGGGATGGGCAGCGCCATGATGCAGATGATGAAGAAGCTCATGCCCGCCGACAAGGCCTTCTCCTACAACAAGAACAGGTTCAGGTACTACGACCTCGAGGAGATGAAGGTCCTCGACAGGGTCCACACCCTCGGAGACGGAACCCAGTGAAACCGTTGGACGGGGCCCTGCGGGGTCCTGTCCTTCATTTTTTCTTCTTATCAAGTTGGATGTATTCGTTCATTCTGTTTGTTTCCATTTCGTATTAATAATCCATATTTCCTACATCGTCCCGATGTCTGTCTCCAGCGAACAGCGCATTCTCAAGAACCTCAGGCGGTCGGTGGAGACATGGGATTTCGCGCTCATGGAGAAGAGCGTGGACGAGGCCTTGAAGGCCGGGATCCCTGCGGAGACCATAATGACCGAGGGCCTCGGAAAGGGCATGGAGCACGTGGGGGAGCTGTTCGACAAGGCCAAGATATACCTTCCCCAGGTGGTCGCCGCCTCCAGGACCGTGCAGGGGGCTTTGGAGAAGATCGAGCCCCTGCTGGAGAGGGAAGACGGCGTCTACAACGGGGTCATTGTCATGGGGTCCGTCCAAGGCGACATCCACGAGATTGGGAAGGCAGTCTGCTGCGCCATGCTCCGCGGCGCCGGATACTAGGTGATAGACCTGGGCGCGGACGTGTCCCCCGGCAGGTTCATAGAGGCCGCAAGGGAGCATTCCGCCGACATCGTGGGCGGATCCGCGCTCATGACCACGACCCTTCCGATGCAGGAGTGCATGGTGAAGGCGGCCTCCGAGGACTGATCCGGCATCATGATGATATTCGGCGGGGCTCCTTGCAGCCAGGAGTGGGTGGACAGGATCGGCGGTGACGGGCACTCCGCTTCCGGGTCCGAGATAGTGTCGCTGGTCAACGAGCTTCTTGAAAACAAGCGCAAGCGGGGACGATGACGATAGTTTTGTACAAATCTAAATAATGTTTTATACCCGCAGATGGATGAAGATGTGCGGCCGGGAGATTCCGGCCGGCGACGATTTCGTCTTTTCTGCTTTTGTGGTAGTGAAAGACCGTCTCAGGGTCCGAGACGTATCTATGCCTAAAAGAACGGCGTGTGACACAGCGACGTTCGACGTACTTCCGCGCTCAGGTGCGGAAGGGTCCGCCCGAATTAACATTTCGCATTTGTTTTCCTCCTTCGGGCGGATATTCCTTATTTAAATCATTCGGTTTTTGATTCGTTCATAGATATAAAATAGTAGCCTAAATAGCAATATTTAAATATAGATGAAAAAACTTGACCAACCAAGATGGCCGCTCGCAGATATGTCGATGTGTTCGAGGCTTACGACCGCTTCACGCAGGGTCAGAAGATGCCGGAGACGGAATGGGATTACAACGTGGTCCCTAGTACTGCCGCATTGATGAAGGACCGTTACGGGATACAGTTCGGTGACGGGATAGTCCCCGAGGACCCAGACCTCATCGACAACCTCTTTCTCGCGGGCGTGGACATGCTCATCAACACCGGCCTGTACAACACCGATCTGGAGCGCGTCATGAAGGTCGAGGAGGACGAGATATACGAGGGCATCAAGATGGCCCCCAAGAAGCTCTCCCTCGGCAGCGGCAAGGACAGGTGCAAATGCAAGGCCCGCCGCGGGAATTCCAGCAGGAAGCCCGTGGTGCAGGGAGGGCCCACCGGGGCGCCTATAACCGAGGAGATATTCACGTCGCTGGTGGAGTCCTACGCCGCCGAGCCTATGGTGGACGCGTTGGTCAGCGGGGTTCTGGAGACCGTCGACGGGCATTCAGTGATAACCAACACTCCTTGGGAGATCAAGGCGACCATGGCCGAGATAAGGTATGTCCGCGAGGCGTCCGCCAACGCGGGCAGGCCCGGGCTGTCCGTATAGGGCCCTCAGACCCCCCTCTCCGCCGACGGGCGCCTGGCTGCCGGCCTGGGGAAGAACGGGATGGTCGGCAGCGACCCTCACGAGTGCTCCCAGCTCAACGAGCTCAAGGTGGACATCTCCGTCCTCAACACCATATCCGGCTGGCATTCCGCCGGAGACATAATCATGGTGGAGCAGATGCCCATGTTCGGAGGATACGCCGGAGGCGCGGAGGAGACCGCGATATGCGACGTGGCCACGACTCTGGCGTCCTTCGTCGTCTTCAACGGCGACATCCATCTGGACGGTCCGATCCATATCAGATGGGGCACGACCACCACCAGGGACACGCTCAAGGTGGCCGCCCATGTCGCCGCCGCCCTCGATTACAACACCGACCTGCTTCTCGCCAACCAATATTACACCATGGCCGGCCCCTGCACCGAGATGTGCCTGCTGGAGACCGCCGCCCAAGCAATCGCCGACACCGCTTCAGGAAGGGAGTTGCTGTCCGGGGTGGCGTCCGCAAAGGGCGTGGCGTTGGACAAGGTCACCGGCATGGAGGCCAGGATGCTCGGCGAGGCCTCTGCCGCCACTTGCGGGATGGAGGTCTCCACGGTCAACGAGATCCTCGACAGGATAGTCTCGCGCTACGAGATGAACTTCTTCAACGCGCCCAACGGGAAGAGGTATCAGGACTGTTACAACGTCAATGACGCTACGCCCAACAACGAGTACCTGAACCTTTACGACAACGTGCTGGACATCCTGTCGGACTGCGGGCTCGGCTTCTGAGTCGGAAAAATCTGACGCAGTCCCCGGCGCGATTCAGGACCAGCATCTCCGGGTCCGTCCTGTTCCAGAGCTCCACGCTCCCGCTTCCGGTGAGAACCCCGGCGAATACGGCCCCGGCGCCATGGGCGGACATGTAGTCGGTGACGTTGTCGCCTATGTACAGGAGCTCGGAGGGCTTTACGCCAAGCATGTCGGCGAATTCCATCGTGGCCTTCGGGGACGGTTTGGCGTCGTCGTAGGAGGAATGGTCCCTCCCCATCACGACGTCCAGCTTCTCGAGGGCGCCTGTCGGTCCAAGGGCGCGGCGGGCGTATTCCAGGCATCCGCGCGTAAGGATCCCGGTCTTCAGCCCTTTGGACCTGAGGATATCTAGGCATTCCAAGGATCCCGGAAATGGTCTTGCCTCGGAGACGAACTCCATCTCTATCTCCGCGAACGCGCGGTCTATCTCGTCGCTTATCCCCTTGAACTCTCCGCTGCGGCCATGGGCCTCCAGCCAGTCCTTGATAGGATAGCGGGGCCTCTTGACGT
>JAFZXW010000123.1 GCA_017616575.1 Candidatus Methanomethylophilaceae archaeon | reverse complement strand
CCGTCAGGTCTTCGCTGAGCCTGACGCAGAGGTCCCTCGACAGGCATTGTCCGTCGCCGAGGACGTGCCTGAACTCCGAGTCAAGCGCTGGGAGTTTCGAGAGATAGTCCAGTTCCTCCTCGCAGGCGTCCTTCACCAGGAACGTCCCTAAGGCCTTCAGCACGCTCTCGTAAAGCGCGGAGGCCTGCTTCTCGTCCGATTCGCCGAGGCATTTGCGCCATTCGTCGAAGGCGGCGCCAGGGTCCCCGTTCTCCAGCATGGATAGTCCGAGCACATATCCGGGATCGTGGCATTGGAGGCTGTCGTCAGGCTTCACGAACCCGACGAAGCAGTATCCGCAGTTCAGGCAGATCTTCCTCCAGTCGGCGATTTCGGCGTTGCACATCGGACACTTCATGGCTGTCGAATCGCAGAGCGGTACATAGCGATGACGGAAGATGGAATGTAAAAGTGGCAGACAGCGTGCCTGAGTTCCCGTACGCTTGCGCAATACAGTACAGACAGGTACGCGGGCGGACTTTACTGCCGGGTTCGGGATGGGACCGGGTGTTTCCCCGCCGCTATGGCCGTCTTGCCAAGGCTCCGCATATTGTGGTGATATATAATCATTTCTACAATTGTTTTTGTTCTCGGTTTTTGTGAATCCAGAGGCTGCCAGCATTCTCCGGGTCCGCAAGCCAGGGCATCGGTCCACGTATTGGAGGACGATATGAGGGGAGCCTTCGTCCGTCTCGACCTTGCATCTCACGTGGTAGACCTCCGAGATCATCCGCTCGGTGAACACGTCTTCGGGCTTCCCGATGCTGTGTATCTTTCCCGGAGGCTCCATCACTATGACCTTGTCGGCGAATTTCGCCGCCAGGTTCAGGTCGTGGCTTATCATGACGATGGTCATGCCGGTCTTTGCCGAGAGCTTCTTCAGGAACGCCGTCACGTATATCTGGTGCCTGATGTCGAGGTTGGAGGTCGGCTCGTCGAGGATCAGTATCCTCGGCTCCTGCACCAGCCCCCTCGCTATGGACACCTTCTGATGCTGCCCTGCCGAGAGGTCGTTGAACTTCTCCATGGCGTAGTCTTGCATCTCCAAGGCTTCCAGCGCCTTGTACGCCATTGCCACCTCCTCGGGCTTGGTCTTCCATGACTGATGGGCGTACCTGCCAATCAGAACCGTGTCCAGCACAGATAGGACGCTGAAATCGTTCGTCTTCACGGGGACGTATCCCGCTATCTTCGCTAGTTCCTTCAACGGGTAGGAGCCGACCTCCTTCCCGTAAATCTTCACGGTGCCGGAGGAAGGCTTCAGCAATCCGTTCATGCATTTTATCAGGGTCGATTTGCCGACCCCGTTCGGGCCGACGATGCAGACGAACCCCGGCTCGTCGACCGTGAACGATATGTCGTGGAGGATGGTCTTCGAGGTCTTGTACCCGAAGGAGACGTTCGTCATCTCGATTATATGCTCCGCGTCGAAGTCCGGAGGGGTGCGGTCGACGCCGTCTCTGAGGAATTCGGGCATCCTCATCGCCATGCCTCCTTTTTCTGCCTTATGATGAGGTAGAGGAACAGCGGCCCTCCGATGAAGGCGGTTATGACCCCTACCTGGACGGTGGTCGGGTAGAATATGCTCTTCCCTATGATGTCCGAGATGATCAGCAAGGCGGCGCCGAATGCTGCGGACGCGGGGATGAGGTATCTGTTGTCGGATCCGACGAATATCCTGGCGATGTGGGGGCATACCAGCCCTATGAACCCGATCAGCCCGGTGAAGGAGACGACGCCGGCCGCCAGGAACGATACCACTAGCAGGGATATTATCCTGATCTGGCCCGAGTCGACGCCTAGCGCCTTCGCGCTCTCGTCGCCCGTCGAGACCACGTTTAACTTGCGTGACAGGGCGATCAGGATGGCGACGCCGATGGCGACGAAGAAGAACATGGCGGTGACTGCGTCCCAGCCGGCTATCCCCTTCCCTGCGATGTCGATGGACCCCACGCTCCATGCGTAGATCGCCGACAGGGATTCGGGGTCCACGAACAGTTTGATCAGCGTGGTGGCCGCATTGAAGATGTACATGACGGCGATTCCAGCCATGATCATGGTCGTCGGCGAGGCGGACCTGGCCTTCGATACGAGGACTATGACCGCCATGGGGATCAGGGCGAATATGAACGCGTTGGTGACGACGGCATAAGCCGTGGAGGCTATCGACAGCCCGAACCCCATGGCAAGGGACGCCCCGAACGACGCGCCGGACGATATCCCGGTCGTGTACGGGTCGGCCAGCGGGTTCCTCAGGATGCTCTGCATGACGGCGCCGGCGGCGGCCAGGCCGGCCCCTGCCAGCAGGCCGCAGCACACGGACGGCCGTCTTATGAACCATACGGCGTACTCGTCCTTGTTCGTGGCCATGTCGCCAGGGTTGCCAGTGAGGTGGTTCCACACGACCTCCATTGCGTCCATGAACGTGACGTAGTCCGCGCCGATCGAAAGCGCATAGATGGACGCCGTGGCCGCCAGGACGATGCTGCCGAGTATGAACAGCCATTTCAGGCGGATGTAGCCGCGATAGCCTGAGACCTTCGCCTCGTAGTCCTTCGCCTCTGTCCTCGAAGTCCACCTGTCAACCGCGTCCTCGATCGGATCGTGCCCGTCCATGATATCGTCCATGTGTTGTCCTGACCGGCTCGCGCCAGCTCGCCGTAAGGGGTTTGTAAGTGGTTTAGCCGGGCGCCCGGCTCAGGCGTTCTCGTTCTGGTACTTCTGGACGAGGGTGGTGTAGTTGTTGCCGGTGTAGTAGATGAACGCATTGGATGCGGTGTACTTCTTCGAACCGAAATACGTGTTCTTCTGGCAGCAGAAGTTGTCGAACCAATATTGCAGGTTCTCCTGCGCCTCCTCCTCGGTGAACAGGTCCGGGTACAGGTACCACGCGCAGTAGTACGCCATCGCGTAGGCGGCATACCCTCCGCACACGTAAGGCATCGCGCACATTCCGTTGTGCTTGTAAGCCTCGGTCCCCTCGAAGAACGCCGCCACCTTGTCGAAGTACTCGTTGTACTGGTCCTGGCTCTCGCAGGTGAACCAGTCGATCGAAGAGTAGTTCATGAAGATCATCTCCCACTTGTCCTGTTCGTCCTCAGTGTACCAGAGCTGGTCCTTGACGGTCTGCCCGTAGGCGGTCTGGGCGTCCCCGGAGTAGACGTTGGCGATCTGGCTGATGAGGTTGACCGACCCTTCGTATGCGATTCCGCAGCAGACGGCCGTTCTGGATCCCTTGGGGGTGGTCATAGTGACCATCACGTTCTTCTTGTCGACTCCGTTGATTCTGTTCTGGATGTCCTCGATTGCTCCGTAGCAGTACTCTGCATAGGCCTCCGCCCGGTCCTCCTTGTTGAACAGGATCCCCATTGTGAGCATCGCAGGCATGGCGTTGCTCCCAACATGCGAAAGCAGGAGGATCTCGCAGTCGGGGTGGGTGTCCATGTATCCTGCTTTGCACTTGTCGTAGTTGTTCTGGTTGGGGGTGACCATTATCAGGTCTATCTTCTCGTCCGCGAACGTCGTGAACGTCGTGTCGTACCAGTTGTTGGTAGACACGCTCTCGACCTCCACCACGTGGGACAGGTCGTACTGGTGGGTCTTCACCTGGGTCACATACGCGTTTGCCACCTTGACGTCGTCCCAGATGCCAAGGATGGCCGCCGCTTCCGCCTGCTGCCAATAGCCGACGAATATGTTCCTGTCCACAAGCGGGTACGTGATCTCCATCGGCCATCCCAGATACGTCTGGTACCAGACCTTTCCGCTCTTGTTGCCGATTATCATGTTCACCTGGTCGATGTCCGCCTGGGTGATCGATCCGTCGTTGTTGGCGTCAGCCAGGGGGTTGGCCGTGGAGTTCCAGGAGGCCTTCCCGTCAATGATGTTCTGGATGAACTTGACGTCGTCGTCGTCGATGTAAGGGTCGTTGTTGGCGTTTCCGTAGACGAGGTTCCCCGCCTCGATGTTCACCTTATGCTTCTCGTTGTTGTTGCCAAGCGTCATGACGGCGACCGCGGCGGCCGCGATGACGATGATGGCGACAATGACGATTGCTAGCACCTTGTTGTTCACATTATCACATGGATATATTATCCGATTCGTAAGACGTCATATGCTGATAAAAAAGTAACCGAGCAAGGGCAGTTCAGAACAGGCCGACTGAAGGCTTGAAACCAATCTGGCCGCCTGGTTTTGAACATGAGCATCGCATGGGGGCCCTGCCTTCAGGCTTGACGTGGACCAATTCGCATGAAGAGCCCCCTCATAGTTTTCAGAAGTGGTTTTTTCTTGTTTTGGCAAAGGCCTCGGTCCTTGCAATGCATAAGTTCGTTGTGATAACCTTTTTATTCGGTTCATTATAAGCGTGCCCAATGAGCGATTCCGGTTTCGATAAGGGTTCCGACAACGGAAGGAGATACGGGGATAGGAAAGGTAAGCGCCCCTACGGGAGGGACTCGTCGGCCGGAAGGCGGGGCAGGCCCGATTACAGGAACAGGAGCTTTGGCGACAGGCCCCGCAGGGACTACGGCGACCGTCCGAAGAGCGACTTCAGCGACAAGCCCAGGCGCGATCCGGAGGACCGTCCTAAGAGGGATTTCGACCGCACCTCCAAGAGCAAGATGGAGCGCAATGCGGCCCGTAAAGGCTTATTCGAGGCTGATAAGAAGTGGAAGGATTCCGGGACCGCATCCGAATGGGTGTCGAAGAAGGACATCTACGAGGGCACCTACGTCGAGCCTGGGTATGAGGAGAGCGGTAGGCCCCGCTGGGGGTACGAGGATTCCAGGGAGGAACGCCCCAGGAGGGACTACGGCGACCGTCCGAAGCGCGATTACAGCAGGAGGTCCAGCAGCGGCCGTTCCGGCAGATATGGCGACAGGCCCCGCAGGGACTACGGAGACCGCCTCAGGAGGGACTACGGAGACCGTCCCAAACGTGATTTCGGTGACCGTCCTCGCAGGGATTTCGACGAGGCGTCCGGAAAGCCTGAATTCGAGGCGACAGACATCTCTGGGATGTCTCAGGTCCAGACGGAAATGCCTGAAGGACCTCTCGTAGAGCCCGTCGACCGTCCGAAGGCGGAATTCAGCGACAGACCTCGCAGGGACTATGGCGACCGTCCAAGAAACGGTTACAGCAACCGTTCAGGAGGCTATGGGGGTCGTCCCAGGAGGGACTTCGGAGACCGTTCCAGACGCGATTATGGCGACCGCCCGAAGAGAGACTATAGTGATAAACCAAGGCGCGACTTTGGCGACAGGCCCCGCAGGGACTATGGCGATCGCCCCAGGAGGGACTTCGGAGACCGTCCCAAACGTGATTTCGGTGACCGCCCCAGACGCGATTATGGAGACCGTCCGAAGAGAGACTATAGTGATAAACCAAGGCGTGACTTTGGAGACCGCCCTCGCAGGGACTATGGCGACCGTCCGAAGCGTGACTTTGGAGACCGTCCTAAACGTGATTTCGGCGATAGGCCTAGGAGGGACTTTGGAGACCGCCCGAAGAGAGACTATAGTGATAAACCAAGGCGCGATTACGGCGGCCATCCGAAGCGTGACTTCGGGGACCGTCCCCGCAGGGACTATGGCGACCGTCCGAAGCGCGATTTCGGAGACCGTTCCAGGCGCGATTACGGCGGCCGCCCTCAGAGGGAATACGGCGGCCGTCCCAAGTCATCTGAGAATAAATCAGAATGATATCGTTTGA
Organism: Candidatus Methanomethylophilaceae archaeon; assembly: GCA_017616575.1. GTDB lineage: Archaea > Thermoplasmatota > Thermoplasmata > Methanomassiliicoccales > Methanomethylophilaceae > Methanoprimaticola. The sequence goes on along the minus strand of JAFZXW010000123.1, from coordinate 50 downwards.
AACCCTTAGGCCCTCAGGGCCTTCATTTCTATCGCGATTTCTGACCTGAT
>JAFZXW010000122.1 GCA_017616575.1 Candidatus Methanomethylophilaceae archaeon | reverse complement strand
CCGCCGTCAAGGACCAGGCCCTCGCCGACAGGATGCTCGCCGGGCTCGCCGCCCGCACCTTGGACCCGTCCCGCTTCCTGGCCGACGGGCGCGCCGTAGTCGCATCTTACGGGCAGAACGCCGTCGCCGTGTCGGACTGCCTCAGGTTGGGGGCCTCCGACCTGCTGGACTTCCCCGCGGGGAGGTACTACTGCCTTAAGAACTGGATGGGCGCGGCCGGCCAGGAGGCGGCGTCGGCGCTCTCCGGCTACTCCGATCCCGGGGACCTTTTCCTGGAGGCTGTATGCGAGGACGGGGACGCGTGCGTCGCCGCCATGGGCGAGGGGTGCCCGCTTCCCGATTCGGCCAAATCGCTTGTGAGAGAAAGGGTCCTCAATTGCGGGCAGAGAATTCCTAAGGATGTTCTCGGGAAGGCGTTCGGGTACGCATTGGAGAAGGACCACGACCTGGCGACGGGGATGTTCGACAGCGCCTCTAAGAGGATGGACGGCCTGGAGCTGGAAGAGGCGTTCATAGACGCCGCCATCGAGAAAGGGGCGACCGACGTCGTGGAGACCATGGCCGAGGAGTATGCGGCCAAGGCGTCCTCCGGCGACCTCACCCATGCCATCAGGTTCGTGGGGGAAAGGGCTCCTTCTCTAGGGGTGGAGGCCCCCAAGATCCTCCTGTCATCCTTGGCAAAGTCCATAGACTTCTCTAACATGGGGCCGCTCCCTGCGGCTGTCGAAGCCTTGGACCGGTTCCCGGAGATGGAAGGCATGATCACGTCCGAGGAGGCGTCACGCATACGTCTCCTCGATGCCGCCGACGGAATACGCCGCCACGGGACCGTGGACGGCCTCTTGGACATCTCTTGCCTTCAGGACCCGTCCGCGTTCGTGTCTCTCTGCATGGTCGGACCCATTCCGCAGAAGAATGCCGACGTCTGGATATCCGACCGCATGAGGTGGTTCAAGGACTGTCCCGATGTGGCGGCATCCCGTATGGCGTCTTTGATCATGCGTTCCGGGGCCAACGAGGACCCCGACGCGGTCGCATCCTTCATAAAATCGTCCAAATCCATAGGCGCATCCGACGAGTCCTCGTTCGGCGCCCTGAAGCTGGACCACAAGGTCGCCCGCAAAGTCAGGAAGCTGATTCCCGAAGAGCTGCGCGAGACGTTCGACAAGTATTTCCCGGAGGAGGAGGCCTCATCCTTGAAGGGCATCCTGTCGAGGCCCTCCCAGGAGCCTGGTAAAGAAGAATCCAAGAAAGGAGGCCTGTTCGGAAGGTTCAGGAGGCGATCAGATGAAGGTAGGCATAGACCTGGGGACGACTTATTCGGCCGTGGCTTACGTGGACGACACCGGTCAGCCGGTCATAATCAAGAACGAGTTCGACGAGGAGACCACCCCGTCCATCATCGCGTTCAGCGACGGGGAGGTGAGGGTGGGGCGTGAGGCCAGGGAGCTCCAGGCCGCGGGCCTGAGCACCGTGGTGTCATCGTTCAAGCGCAACATGGGGGACTTCAGCTACCGGTTCGAGTGCGACGGGAAGAGCTATTCCGCCACCGACCTCTCGGCCATACTCCTCAGGCACATGAAGGAGGTCGCCGAGGAGCGCATGGGGTGCAAGATAGACTCCGCGGTCATCACCGTCCCGGCATACTTCAACGACCTTCAGAAAGGGGCGACATTGGACGCCGGGCGCGCGGCAGGTCTGAATGTGGAGATGCTGGTCCATGAGCCCACCGCCGCCTCCGTGTGCTACGGGATGAAGAACGCCAAGGACGGCACGTTCATGACGTTCGACCTGGGGGGAGGGACCTTCGACATCACCATCCTCCGCATCCAGGACGGCTCCATAGACGTCATCGGCTCCTTGGGGGACCCGAACCTGGGCGGCAAGGACTGGGACGACGTCGTGAAGGAGATACTGGCGGAGCAGTTCTACGACGAGTTCTCGGTGGATCTCTCCATGGACGACTTCTTCGACACCACGTTCTCCGTCGAGGCTGAAAAGATAAAGAAGATGCTCACGTACAACTCGCCCATCCGCGTTCCCCTGAGGTTCGCGGGAAGGAGCATGGTCGCCACCGTCACCCGTGAGGACTTCGAGTTCAGGTCCTCCGGCCTCGTGGAGTCCACAGTGTCCATGTGCGAGCGCATACTGAAGGACCTGGGCATGTCCTGGGGCGACCTTTCCCACATACTCCTGGTCGGCGGTTCCACCCGTCTTCCCGCCATAAGGAGGGCGCTGGCCGAGGCCTCTGGCGTGGATTTGATTATCAACGAGGATACTGACACTGCGGTGGCCAAGGGGGCCGCATTGCTTGCGACATCCAGCGAGGGGCGCATTTCCAAGAGGACGTCCGAGGGAGGCCGCCTGATGAAGGTGAGCGACGCCATCGCCCATAGCCTGGGCGCCCTGGCGGAGAACGAGAACGGCACCGCCTATGTGAACGACATAATCATCCGCCGCAGCTCCAAGATCCCGGCGGTGGAGAAGCGTCCGTTCGAGATCAGGCCCGGGAACTTCACGGACAAGATCGAGATATACACGATGCAAGGGGAGAGCAGGCATCCCTTGGATTGCACCGTGCTCAAGATGGTCACCGCCGAGGGCATAGACAACGGCGGCCGGGGGGTGAAGATCGACATAGAGTACTCCTACGACCGCAGCGGGATGGTCGACGTCCAGGCCTTCCAGGACGGCAAGCCCTTGAAGATGGTCAAAGGGGACGTCCCCGACGACGTCTCGTGGATGGGCAGGCCGATTGAGAGGAAGGAGCCGGAGTTCGAGCCCATCCATGTCATACTATCGATGGACCTCTCCGGAAGCATGTCCGGGAGGCCCAAGAGGAACGCCATAGAGGCCGCCCACAAGTTCGTGAGCATGCTTCCGGCCGCCAGGTTCTCCGTCATCGCGTACGCTGACAAGGTGAAGGTCCTGTGCTCCGCCCTCAGCGCCGCCGAGGTCGGGAAGCACATCGACGAACTGGCTTCGACCAACGTCGGGGGAGGCAACTCCGCGCATCCGTTCGACCGCATATTCGATCTGGCGAGCAACATCAGGATGAGGACGTTCGAGATCACCCTCACCGACGGGCTCTGGTACTGCTCGGATTCGGCGATATCGTCCGCGAAGAAGTGCATGAAGGCCGACATCGGCTGCATCGCGGTGGGATTCGGAAGCGCCGACCATGATTTCCTGAAGAAGATATCCTCCATGGACGAGGCCGCCCTCATGAGCAGCGTCGACGGGCTTTCCGCGACGTTCTCCACCATCGCCTCCACGATAGGCTCCGGAGGGTACTCCAAGAGCATCAGGTGATCCCGGTGGGCGCGGACAGCTTCAAGGAACTCGGCGTCGACCCGTTCAGAAGCTACAAGGCCTCCGAGCTGGACGCCCTGGTCGAGGCCAAGAGGCAGGAGCTGACGCTCAGCCTGTCGAAAGCCCAGGTGGTCCTGCAGAAGAAGGCCATCCAGGAGGCCATCAACGCCCTCCCGTCCCGCCGCAAGGATCTCGACAGCCCCGAATGCCGCGCCAAGGCCCAGGAGGAGGTTCTATCCATAATCACGGGCTCGATGCAGCAGTACCTGTTCCACCGCCTGGACGGCACGGACGTGTTCTTCGACGACCAGGCGGACGCCATACTGGAACTTGCCAAGAAGAAAGGCTGGAACGCTCTCGGGCCCGAGGCCTTGGACCATCTGAAGGGCGTCAAGAAGGTCAGCAAGAACGATTTCAAGGACGTCCGCTCGGACACGGCCTTCCGGACGCTGAGCATGCTGGGCACCGACGACCTAGTGGCATGGACCAACAAGGCCATCGACGGCCTGTACGTGGAGGGCGGCAGCGAGGCACCTCCGGACAAGGTCACCGACTCGACTTCGTTCACCACGTTCAAGGCCACCATAAACACCATAGCGTCCAGGGCGCAGAAGCTCCAGAAGAACCCACATTACAAGGATGCGGAGAAGTACTCGGCGGTGCTGAAGAAGCTGACGCCGATGTTCGCCGACGAGAAGACGTATAAGGCGTTCAGGACCGCGGCGGTGATGTACTCAGTGGAGTCCGAGATCCAGTCCAGCGTGTCGGTCATGGGGTACCGGGACATCACCGCCCTGGTCAACTCCAAGATCGCAGGCAGGGGGATAGACGTGGAAGAAGCCCTCCGTGAGCTGGAGAGGTTCTGCCTGTCCAAGGGGATAATTGCCGACTTCTCGAAGGTCTCCAAGGAGTACGACGTGTGCGGGTTCTGCGGGTGCAGGTTCCAGGTCGACGGGGAGACCAACTTCTGCCCTTACTGCAACAAGCCCGTTGCTGTCAGCTGCCCCCGCTGCGGCGTCCGCAACCCCTCGTCCAGCATCCATTGCAAAGGATGCGGGATAGACTTCTCGTTCATCTCCGGGATGCCGTTCGCGGAGAAGGGGCTCAAGGAGGACCTCGCCAACGGGAACCTGCTCTCGGTCAAGGCGGCCCTGGCGAGGTTCGAGGGTTACGAGGATTTCGTGGACAAGGCCCTCATAAGGGACGCCAAGGCCTTCGTGAAGGACACAGAGGGCCTCCTGGCTGAGCTGGACTCCTTGGAAGGATCGAAGCGCTATTGCGCCGCGGTCAAGAAGTGCGACGACTACCTTCGGCTTCATCCCGGCCAGCCAGACATCAAAGGGCGGAGGGACAGGTGCAACGAGGTCGTGGAGGACGTCGGCAGGAGGTTCTCCGCGGTGCCCAAGGGTTCTGAGAGGATGTACATCGACCTGGTCGCCCTATGCTCCGACCATCCCGGGCTTCTGGAATACTTCAAGAGCAACCGCCCCTCCCCGCCCTCCCGCGCGGACGTGTCCAAGAGCGAGGACGGCAACGTGCTGGTGTCCATGGGTTCCCCTCCCCCGGCGGACACGACCTATCTGATCATCAGGAAGAAAGGCTCCTCGCCACTGAACGAGAAGGACGGGGACCAGGTGGCCGAGACCCGGGACCGCGAGCTGGTGGACCGCGGCATATCCTACGGCACGGAGTACCGCTACGCCGTGTTCTCCAAGCGCTGGGGGGTGGTGTCGTCCTCGGCGGCGCTCTCCGGACCGATAACCGTGTTCGCGGATGTGATCGATCTGTCCGCGTCCCCGGCCGAGGAAGGCATACGCTTGGACTTCAAGGTACCCAGGGGCTGCACCAGGGCCCTGGTGTTCCGCAAGGAGGGAGCCGACCCGGAGGCGTCCGGGGCGCCCTACGCAGACAACGGGACCAAGCAGTTCTTCGTGGACAAGGAGGCCAAGGACGGGGACATCGTGTACCATTACAGGGTGGCCGCCGAGTATTCCGAGGGGAGGGCGGTCCCGTACCGCACCTCGGGAGCCGTCGTCCGCTGCAGGCCCAGGCCGCCTCCGAAGCCCGTGTCCGACCTGTCGGTGTCGTCCGGCGGCGGGAGGTTCATAGCGAGGTACACTTCCCCGGAGGAGGCGGAGCTGTTCATCTCCGATCCGTCCCGCGACCTGGGGATGTCCTCCTGCACGACGTCCGAGCTCGAGCGCGTGGCCAAGCGCCTGAGCGGGGTCGTCAAGAACCGTGACGGGGTGTACACGTTCTCCTTGCCTTCGGGGACCGTAGGGATCGTCTACGCCGTCATCGCGTCCGGCGGGACGTCCATCATCGGAAACGGGGCTTTCGTGTCCACTCTGGCCGATGTCAGCAACGTCAGGACGGCGATGGACGGGGACGTCTGCAGCCTCACGTTCATATGGCCGCCCGGCTGCGACAGGGTGAAGGTGGCCATGAGGTCGGACAGGCCCCCGGAAGGGGCGTCCGACTTCGAGAGCGACAGCGTCATCCTCCTGGAGAAGTACGTGCGCGACGGCAACGCGAGGATAAAGCTGCCCTTCCAGAGGACTTACATGAAGCTGTACAGCGTCTACGGCTCCAAAGGCATGTCCCAGGGGTTCGGGCTGACGTTGTCCTCCAGAGGCGACATCCCCGAGATCAGGTACACTTTCGCCTATGCGTTCCTAGGGCGCAAGTGCACGTGCAAGATAACGGTGTCCGGCGACCTTAAGAGCAACCCGGCCATGGTCTT
>JAFZXW010000121.1 GCA_017616575.1 Candidatus Methanomethylophilaceae archaeon | reverse complement strand
TCCTCATTGCCGCCGTGGTCATCTGGGCCGCCGTTCGCACGCCGCGGAAGGCAGCCGCCCAACCCGCCCCCGCGGCCGCGCCTACGCCGGAGGTCGTCATCCGGGAGAAGGAAGTGGAGAAGCTGGTGGAGGTGGAAAAGGAGATCACCGCCGAGATCATCCGGGACGGGCTGCAGGCGCTGGGCACGCTGGAGACCGAGGAGTACATCAACGGCGCCATGAAGAAGAAGCTCCCCGAGACCGGGCAGGACGTCAAGGTCATGTGCTCCAGGGTGGACGACAAGATCACGATGACCATCGCCTGCGCCATGGTCGACAAGTACGTCCCCGACCCCGCCCATTACAAGTCGTCCATCGAGCAGATGTACGACCTCGTGACCGACAACGCCTTGAAGATCATCGGGAGCGAGAAGGTCGACTACAAGCTGGAGATCAACACCGGGGACAACTACGACAACGGAGTCTACTATCTGACATGCACCGGGCTCTCCCAGGAGATGGGGGACGACGGATCCGTCGGAAGGGGCAACAGGTGCAACGGGCTGATCACTCCCTACAGGCCCATGTCCATGGAGGCCACCTCCGGAAAGAACCCCATCACCCACATCGGGAAGATCTACAACGTCATGTCCAAGATCATCGCCGAGGAAGTGGCCGAGAAGGTCACCAACGAGGCCGAAATCAGGGTGAGGCTCCTGTCCCAGATCGGGAAGCCTGTCTCCCAGCCCCTCAACGCGTCCGTCCAGATAGTCCTTCCCGAGGCGGACAAGAACCCGCACCTCTCCGGATGGAGGTCTGACGCGGAGTCCATCGCCGAGTACTGGCTCGACAACGTCGACAAGGTCTCGGACATGATCATCGATGGCAAGGTCAGGACGTTCTGAGTCCGAAATCAAAAAACATCTTACCAAACCCCTTATTCTTCAACTAAAGTCTGGCTATTGATTGGATTGATAATTAATTGCTTATATCAATCCAAATAGTAATGTATAATGGATAATCTCGTCCAACATTATTATAACCCGTACGTCAATTATATCCGCCAGGTGTGAAACTTGAAAATAATCGACGAGCCTCAGTTCGGACCCATGTTCAGGTTCAACGACGCGAACGTCTACTGGTCCCTCTACGTCCTGTCCGGCGGCAGGTGCATGGGCAGGAAGAGGCTGGCCAGCGAGGTCGGCGTCGGAGAGGGCAGCATGCGCAGGATCATAGACACCCTCAAGGAGTGGGACTTCATCCTGATCAAGCAGACCGGGATCACGATAACCAAGGCGGGCCTGGCCTTCCTCCAGCAGATTCCGATCAGGCCTGTGGACGTGAAGGTCCCCGACAGCGTCAAGGGGGAGTTCCAGCAGGCGGTCCTGGTTCTGGGAGTCGCAGACAAGGTCAAGAACGGCATGGAGCAGAGGGACGTCGGCATAAAGGCCGGGGCGGACGGCTGCACCACCATAATCATCCGCGACGGCAAGCTCATGGTCCCTCCCGACTGGAACATGGACAAGGAGGATCCCGCGAAGGCCGCCGAGATACGCGAGAAGACCGGCATCACCCCGTCCGACGTCCTGATCATAGGCGGGGCCGACAGCCAGTGCAGGGCCGTGGAGGCAGCCGTCCTGGCGGCGCTGGAACTGTTCTGACATGAAGCACCTGCTGAGCTATTCCGTCTACCAGGACATGGGGTTCTTCGGGCGCGGCCCGGAGGCCCTCTTGAAGGCGATGGGATGCGACGGGCTGGAGATGCTCACGTCCTACGACGAGGTCCCGGATCAGCATTCCAGGCTCACGGCGGCGGTCCATCTGCCTTACGCCACGGACTGGATGGCCGCATGGGAGGGAAGGCCGTACGAGATGGATGACGCCTCCTCGCGCATCTACATGTACGGGCGCTCCCCCGAGGACGTCGTCTCCAACATCATGCTGGCGGTCCGCAGGGCGGAGAAGGCCTCGCCGCCTTACGGCGTCATGCATCTTACGAACGCCGACATCCCGTTCATGCACACCCGCCGGTTCCCGAGGGGCGACTCCGAGGTGATATCCTGCTTCTCCGAGGTCATGAACAGGGTCGCCTCCGAGTTCCCTGGCGGGGAGCCCCCGTTCCAGATCCTTTTCGAGAACCTCTGGTGGCCGGGGCTGAGGATGACCGACCTGTCGGGATACAGGCTCCTGGAGAGGAAGATCGAGTTCTCCAGGTGGGGGCTCTGCCTGGACGTCGGGCATCTTATGAACTGCCTTCCCGGCATCCGCACGGAGCAGGACGGGATCGAGGCGGTCTTGGACGTCGTATCGAGGTACGACGCTGACGCCGTCGACAGGATAAGGACCGTCCACTTCCATTACAGCGCGTCATCCGAGTACAGGGACTCCTTCGAGGAGAGGACGCCCGGGGACGGGCCCATAACGGATTTCCTGATAGGTCTGTACCCTCATGTGGGCAGCATAGACCGCCACATGCCGTTCTCCGACCCAAGATGCGCCGAGATACTTGACATTCTAAGGCCGGAGTACGTCACCCACGAGATGCCCGGGTCAGAAATCGGCCCCTTGGAGGACTTCATCAAGCAGAGGTCCCTTCTCCCTCGACATCTGCGACAGGTTTCCAGGATGGATGCCGGGCAGGACGGGATTGTAGAACCGTTTTTATATGACTTGTATAATGCGACTGCCAGAGGAATGTAAATGGCACGTTTCAAAGAGGCTGAGCACAGGCTCCTTGACAAGTCTGTATGCATGAACTGCTACGCCACGAACCCTCCCAAGGCGGACAAGTGCAGGAAGTGCGGATACAGCAACCTCAGGCCCAAAGCCAAAGAGAGCAGGAAGCAGTGAGATTCTTCCGATCTCATAGACCTTACGGCCGATTCAGGCCGGTTTACAGTAAGGGTCAGGCCAGGAACCGCTTCCTGGCGGGCCCTTATTCATCGGCCGCCATGATTTTAATTATATATCCTCGGACGCATAGAACCGTTGGTGACACATGAAGGCGCTAATCGTCGATGACAACGTCGATGTCCAAGGCATCATCCGCGACATAGCCGAGGCGGAGGGATGCCTGACCCGCGTCGCCAGCACAGTGGACGAGGCGCTGGAGAAGATGTCCGGCTTCTATCCGGACGTGATCTTTTTAGATATGTGGGTCGGCGACGTGGACGGGCTTTCTTTGATAACACGCGCCAAGGAGTCCGTCACCTCCGCGCCTCTCAACGTGGTCCTCCTGATGTCCCCTTCCGACAAGGTTCCCACGGACGTCCCGGAGGTCAAAGGGCATATAATGAAGCCGTTCAAGACCTCCGAGGTTGTGAGCGCCCTCTACAGCATGTCCTCTCACAAGCCGTCCGCCGCGCCTGCCGCCAAGTCCCGGAAGTGGACGTTGGGCCTGTTCCGGAAGAAGGAGCCGAAGATAGAGGCTCCCGCAGCCGCCCCAGAGGATTCCGGCGCCAAGTTCGGGCAGTCGTACGTGATCTTCGAGCCTGCCCCGGACGAGGTCTACCGCTTCGTCGGGCTTTTCAACCCCAGCACATATTCCATCATCGTCGTCACCTCCGATCCGCAGAAGGCCGTCCAGGAGCGGTTCGGATACGGCAATTTCGAGATCAGGACGATGTCGGCCAAGCCCAAGGAGGGGATGTTCGACCTCCATGGCCTCGGAACCGTGGTGTCCGAACTACGCAAGTTCATCATCGACAAGGACAACCCGGTCGTCGTCTTCGACAATTTCGATGAAATCGCCAAGGCCAACGGCATAAACAACGCCTTGAGGATGATCCATCTTCTGCTGCGCAGCACCGAGGGCAGCGACCGCACGGTGGCCGTCTCGGTGAACGACGCGGACCTTTCAGAGAAGGACCGCATGGTCCTCCTACATGACATGAAACCGTTTACTCCCAAAGACCGAGGTCGACATATGATAATAGAGAAATTATGGGCAAGAGAGGTTTTGGATTCCAGGGGAAACCCCACGGTAGAGGCTGAGATCACCGTCGGAGGGCACAAGGTCGCGGCCATCGCGCCCTCGGGCGCCTCCACAGGCTCCTGGGAGGCTTTGGAGCTCCGCGACGGAGGGCCCAGATACGGCGGCAAAGGCGTTCAGAAGGCCGTGGAGAACGTCCGCGGGGAGATCGCCAAGAAGATCGTCGGCATGGACCCGTCCGACCAGAGGGCGGTGGACGAGGCCATGATCGAGCTCGACGGC
>JAFZXW010000120.1 GCA_017616575.1 Candidatus Methanomethylophilaceae archaeon | reverse complement strand
ATCACGGCGGTATGCGACATATCCCAGTTCGGGAGCGGGACCGTCGCGTCCATAGACGGCGGATCCTTGCGCGCCGTAAGGGACGTCCTGGGCGGGGATGCGGTTCTGGACATCGCAGTCCCGAGAGGGACCATATCGATGACGGCCGACCGCCTATGCGGGCTGGCGGGGGACGGCGACCTGACGTTCTCGGTGACCAACGGGCCGTCGAGCATCAAGATAACGTCCGCCCTCAAGAGGGTGAACTACTACGCGTTCTACAGTCTCGTCTTCAAGGTCGACGGCCGCTCGGTGACCGACCTGGGGGACCATCCGGCCACGATCACCATCCCCGTCTCCTTGGACGAGGGCCTGCACGGGGCGGCATGGAACATCTCCTCCAGGGGCGCCCTGACGCAGATGGATGCCGAGTACGACGGCCGCGCGGTCAGGTTCTCTTCTCCGACGGTGCAGTTCTACGCAGTCGGGACGGACAGCGAGGACGCGGGCAAGGTGAAGGAGCGCGTGGTCGTGCCATATGGGGAGGCGTCGGTTTCCGGCATCTCGGAGGACGGGCGCTCCGCCTCGCTGTCATCGGTCTCCGTGGACTGCCTGGGCGGGATATTCTTCGTGCCTTCTTCGCACTCCTCGGCGACCATCGTCGGCGTGTCGCAGGGGGCGTTGAACGACGTGAGGAACGCCTCGTCGATAGTCGTCCCTCCGACCGTCAAGACCTTCTCATGGGAGGGATGGTCCTGCGCGGTGGCGGACGTGTACTTCCTCGGGGACGCCCCCGAGTTCGTCGGCACGGTCCCGTCATCCGTCACGGTCCACAGGTTCTCCGACGCCGAGGGATGGGGGCCGGACTCGGTCCCGATGGAGATGTACCTTTACGAGGGGGCGTACAAGAAGGACCCGTTCTCGTTCTATTTCTACGTGATAGGCGACGAGGCGGTAGTCCACAGGTACGTCACCGGCGTCTACGTGCAGATACCCAAGGCGGTGTCCGCTGGAGGGAGCGAGTACGCCGTGGCCTACATCGGCGACGCGGCCTTCATGCGCGGCGACATGGAAGGATACGGGCCGAGGTATACGGATTACAACCTGGAGACCGTGGAGATCCCGTCCACGGTCACCGACGTCATGACTCGCGCCTTCTTCGGCTCCACGGTGAAGAACCTGTTCGGCATGGACTCTGTGGAACGCATATGGGACGAGGCATTCAGGAACTGCGTATCCCTGTCAGGTCCTTCCTTCCCCGACTCGCTGCTGTTCCTGGGTGCGGGGGCGTTCAAGGGATGCTCGTCGAAATCCTTCGCCAAGATCTCTTTGCCGGACGGGACCAGGTCGATCGGGAAGGGCGCCTTCTACGGGTGCACGAACCTGCTGGGCGTCAAGCTCGGGAAGTCCATACCTGAGATTCCGGCGGACTGCTTCGGGTATTGCACATCCTTGGGGTCGGTCACGATCCCCGATACCGTAAGGGAGATAGGGGAAGGGGCCTTCTTCAACTGCCGCTCCATCACATACGTCGACCTCAACAATGCGGAGACTATAGGGCGCGAAGCCTTCGGGAACTCCGGGGCCACCTCTCTGTTGGAATGCGTGGTGATGGGCGCGGACCTGAAGCAGCTCGGGACAGGGGCGTTCTCCAATTGCACGTCCGTAGAGGAGATCGAGGCATACTGCCCGAAGCCAGATTCCATGGACGAGGCGTTCCAAGGCGTGGATCTGGCGTCGGTGAAGTACTACGTGACGTCGGCGAATCAGGGATCTTGGAATGAAGACTATAGTGATGTAGAGCTTCTGGACGAGGAGATCGTGGTCAAGAAGGACCATACCATGGCGTATATCTCCGTGGGGCTCCTCGTGTTCTTCGTGATCGCAGGGATCCTCTCGTACAAGTACCGTCTCAAGGTGGGACGATGGACGCTAGGGAGGAGCTCCTCTCCCTTCGGGACGATTCCAACGCCGCCTTCGCCGCGTCTCTGACGCCTTGCGGACATCCCTTCTTGGGGGCTAGGGTGCCGTCTTTGAGGCGTCTCGCTAAGCGTATCTGTGCCGAGGACTGGCGCGGATACCTAGAGGGTTGGTCTCCCGAATACTTCGAGGACTATATGCTTCGGGGAATGGTCATCGCCTACGCGAAGGTCCCGCTGGACGAGCGTTTGATGCTATACGATGACTTCCTGCCCTTGATAGACAACTGGGCGGTATGCGATTCGTTCTGCTCCACATGGAAGCCCAGGAAGGATGAGAGAGAGCGTCTTTGGGAGTATCTCGTTTCGAATCTGAGGCAAGGCGGAGAGTTTCGGATGAGGTTCGCCGCCGTCATGATGATGACGCATTTCCTTGACGACGAGCACATCGACGCCGTCTTGGAGGAGACGGTCTCGGCGCACGACGACGGCTATTACTTCAAGATGGCAGCGGCATGGTGCCTTGCAACCTGCATGGCCAAGTACCCCGAGAAGACGATGGCGTCCCTGGAGGACGGGCGCCTGGACGGGGAAATCAGGCGCATGGCGATAAGGAAAGCCTTGGAGTCTTACCGTATAGACGAAGACATGAAGGCCCGGCTCAGGGCCATGCGCCGACATCGATTTTTATGTGCATCCCGATCCCGGAGCATGGACAAGACGGCCAAGATCTATCTCGCGTTGGCCATGCTGGTGCCTTCTATTCTGACGGTGTACATTATGGCGGCTGGGTGCAGTCTGGCGTCGTTGATCCTGGCGACGGTCTCCCTCTTCTGCTGCTATCCGATGATCTGCTACGGCCTGTACATGTGGCTGCACGGAGGGGGGTATAGGTTCCTCAACATCGGGGTCGATTGGAGCCGCATGACCGATGGCGAGGCGAGGTCGACAGCCTCCGGGTTCGGGATCTGGATAACTGCCAGCATGGTCCTTCTGCTGTTCTCTTTGTCCATATTAATGCATCATATGGTGCCGGGATTCATCCTGATGGCAATATCCGTAGCGTTCGTTTTCGTCCCGTTGGCCCGTAAGCCTGAAAAGAAGAGGTCCTTGCCCTTGATGACGCCCTCCAAGCGCGCATTGACGGTGATCCTGGTGTCCGCGATAGCGTTGATTCCATCGATGTACATGTTCGAAAGCGAGGGTACCGGGTCGGTCGAGATAACGATGGATGACGAGGGCATCTCTGTGAAGGCCCCCATGTTCGACCACCGCTTCCTTTACGAGGACATCGACGGTTGCGAGTATTACGAGGATTTCCCGAAGGGGTCCCGCGTGATGGGATATGCTGACGGGACCATTGCCAGCGGCACCTTCAAGAACGACATGTTCGGCAGATACCAGCTGGCGTCGTATGTGAAGATCTCTCCGTGCATAGCCATATCCTGCGACGGCGAGATGTACGCGTTCAACCAGTCTTCCGCCGGAGAGACCTTGGCCTTGTACGAGGTCCTGTCGTCAAGGCTATCAAACCGATGACGGAGGTATCCATTCGTCGTCGAAACAGGGAGCCTCGGACACGGACAGGGATTCCCCCACGTCGAGGATCATGCGGTCGCGGGCGGCGATAGTGCGGACGCCGGTGGAGTCCTCAACGTGCTTCGCCTCCGAATCCGCTCCGGCCCGGATGATTACGACACCCAGGTGAACGAAGACGGCCAGTTCGGGCTTCACGATCCTTTCGAACTCCACCGCGTCGTCGGTGCACATGTGGTACTTGATCCTGTTCCCGCGCGGGGTCGTGGTCGGAAGGATCAGGACCCTGGTTCCGATGTATTGTCTGGCGATCTCCTCCGTGAACTCGGTGTCGCTGACGTATGATACCTTCCCGTGGGGCGTGTGGAACGTGAACCCGACGTTGGTGGGGTCGCTGTGCTTCGCCTTGTGGATGTCGACCCTTATCCCATCGATGTCCAGGACGTCGCCGGGCATGAATACGGTGCATCCCTCTGGCAAGCCCCTATGATAAGGGGATATGCATGGGCCGAGGTTACCGGCGCCTTCAAGGACCGTCGGAGAGCCGTACAGGTGTCCGCGCTTCTCCCATCCTCCGTAAGTCATCCCTTCGATGACAGATTCCGCGTCAGAGTAGTGATCCGGGTGGCTGTGGGATATGATGACCGATTCCGTCTGCGCCGGATCGTAGTGAATCCGATGCATCTGGGTGAGCGCGCCCGGACCCGGGTCGACGTGGATGAACCTCCCGTCGTGCTCTATGAGCATCCCGCCCGTGCTGCGCACCTGGAACGCGGTGGTGTGCCTGCCGCCCCCTGTCCCCAGGAAGATGATGCGGAACGTCATGGACGTGAATCGGGCGCTGGATATATCGACTTTTTCACATCGTTTCGATGTAAGGGCCGTGTGGAAACAATTATGACAAACGAGCCGGATTCGCAGGCATGATAACCGCGGTTCGTGACGCTTGGATAGTCACTCAGGACGCCCGCAGGAGCGTGGTCAGAGGGGACCTCGTCATAGAGGACGAGAGGATAGTATCCGTCGGGACCAAGTTCAATGGCACCGCCGACAGGGAGATCGACGCCTCCGGGGACATCGTCATGCCTGGGATGGTCAACACCCACACCCACGTGGCCATGTCCGTGATGAAAGGGGTCGTCGACGATCTCTCCTTCCCGGATTTCCTTGACAAGGTGTTCAAGATAGACTCGGACAGGACCGACAAGGACCTTACTATCGGTACGCAGCTCGGATGCATGGAGATGATGCGCGGCGGAACCACCACGTTCATGGACCTTTACTACTCGGAGGACGTGATCGCCGACGCCACTCAGAAGGCCGGGATCAGGGGAGTCCTTTGCTGGTGCGTCCTGGATCAGGAGATGACGACCCAGGTTGGGAACCCGCTGGACAACTGCAAAAGGTTCTACTCCAAATACAAGGGAAAGAGGAAGATCGTCCCCGGGGTCGGGCTTCAAGGCGTGTACGTTTGCGGGGAAGAGACCTGCGTCGGCGCCAAGGAGTTTTCGGACGAGGTCGGTGCGCCCATGAACCTGCATCTTTCCGAGACCAGGGGCGAGGTCAACGACCATAAGAAGAAGACTGGAAAGAGGCCGGGGGAGTGGCTTCATGACATCGGAGTTTTTGGTCCCAGGGCCGTTGCCGCGCATTCCGCATGGCTTACCATGAGGGAGGTCAGGATGATGGGGGAGGCCGGGATGTCCATCTCCTCCTGTCCTGTCTCCAACATGAAGCTTGCCACCGGAGGGGTCGCCCCCGTGCCTGAATTCATAAAGAACGGCGT
>JAFZXW010000119.1 GCA_017616575.1 Candidatus Methanomethylophilaceae archaeon | reverse complement strand
GGAGCGTCCGGGCTTTCCGCGACCGACGGGATCGGCTGCCACGCCTAGGGCGGCAGAATGTAAGGGGAGTGTAGTTTTCCAGGTTAAAGATTCTAAGGACAGCGTATAATTCCGGCGTAAGACAATTTAAGGAACATGCAGATTCCTGAGCGTGGCCATGAAGAGGAAGATATATTCTGCGATGCTCGAATGGAAGGCCGAGGGGGGGGGGGAAGACCGCCCTTCTGATAGAAGGCGCGAGACGCGTCGGCAAGAGCTTCATCGTGGAGGAGTTCGGAAGGAATGAATACGACTCGTACATGCTGATCGATTTCGGAAGGGTCGGCAAGCCGATCAAGGAGATGTTCGACGACCTCACGGACATCCCGTTCTTGTTGCAGAAGCTGTCCGCCGCCATGCGCGTCAAGCTCTACAAGCGCAGGTCGTTGATCATTTTCGACGAGGTTCAGAGGTTCCCTCGCGCAAGGGAGGCGATCAAGTTCCTCGTCGCCGACGGAGAATACGATTTCATCGAAACCGGGTCGCTGATCTCCATCCATGAGAACGTGAAGGACATCATCATCCCGTCAGAGGAGAGGTCCATAGAGATGTTTCCGATGGACTTCGAGGAGTTCTGCTGGGCATTGGGAGACGAGACCACCGTGCCTACGATACGGGAGATCATTTCGAGAAGCGGATGCCCCTCGGCGACGGCTTGCATAAGTCCATCATGGACCAGTTCAGGAGGTACATGCTGGTCGGAGGCATGCCCGGGGCGGTGAAGGAATATGCCGCTACGTCCGATTTCGAGAAGGCGGAGGCGGTCAAGAGGCTGATATTGGACCTCTATCGCGAGGATATTTCCAAGAAGTCCAAGAAGAACAGGTTGCGGACCGCGAAGCTCTTCGAATCGATATCTTCGGAGCTGTCCAAGCACGACAAGAGGGTCAAGGTCGCGGACATGGAGAGGAACGGCAGGATGGCCAACTACGATGAGCCCATCTATTGGCTGGAGGACTCCATGATAGCGAACACCTGCTACAATTCCACAGTGCCCGGCGTAGGCCTCAATCTTAACACGGATTTGTCATCGGTCAAGGTGTACATGGGTGACACAGGCCTTCTGATAAGCCTGGCTATCGATGAGGACCAGTCCATGGAGCCTGAAATCTACGACTCCATACTCAATGACAAGCTCCATGTGAACGAAGGGATGTTCATGGAGAACATCGTGGCTCAGATTCTGAGAGCCAACGGCCACAGGCTGTTCTTCCATTCGTTTTACAAGGATGGAGGCAAGAACCGGTACGAGGTGGATTTTCTGATAAGGAGCGGGAAGAAGATCTCGCCGATAGAGGTGAAATCTGGAGTCTATTCAAGGCATTCCTCGCTCGATCATCTGATGGCTGTTCATTCGAAGACCTTGGGGCAGCCGTACATCTTATATTCCAAGGATTTGCGGAAAGAAGGAAACGTCCTGTTCCTGCCTCTTTACATGGCGATATGCCTGTGATATTCGTTGGCCGGCGTTGTTATCACCATGGTGCTTGAATGGAGGCGTTCAGAAACGATTCTCCCGCCGGTATGGTTTCGACTCCCTTGCAGTCTCACTTACACAGATGCTGGATGTGGTGGGAAGAAGTCGATGATGGAAATGAGGCATTGGCACGAGAGGTCCTTGTACTACCGTGTGTACTGAAACACCAATGCCGTCTGTACGCAAGGATGCAGACGACAAAACGCCTTCCTCAAACCCCTTCCTATCATGCCTCTCAGCACATGGCCTTCGCGCTTCGCATGACTGCGCCGCCTGATGCCCGGGCCCGGATTCGTTTAGATCTAGAGACGTAACGCGTAGATTTGCCGGAACCGATCTTCTCTATGAACCCCGAATCGCACATTCTCTTCAAGGTGCGCTCGACGGTTATCTTCGAGATATCCGGGTACATGGCCATCAGATCCGACTTGGATACAGGCACAGAAACCAATCTGAGGAAGACCTCTATGCCGCCTGCCTTCCTCTTCCTTCCCAGTTCCTCGCCTAACATCCTGTTGAGATCCCTGTAGCATAGGAACAGCTCTCCGAGGAAATAATGAATGAACGGACTGTAATCGCATTCATTGTCGAACCACCCTATCTGGGATTCCTCCAATGCCTTGTAATAATCCATTTTGCTGTGATTGATCTTCGATTCCATGGAGATGTATCTGCAGACGTCATACCCTTCCTGGTACAGCAGAAGAGTGGTGAGGAGCCTTGACATCCTCCCGTTGTCGTCTGAGAAAGGGTGGATGCGCAGGAAATCCATGATGAAGCATGGAATCAGAAGGAGGCTGCTTATGTCCATGTCGTTCCTGGCTTCCCAGTACGAACATATCAACTGATCCATACAGTATTCGGCATCCTTCGCCGGTACGGTGGGATAAACCTTAGATACATTCCCGTCCGGACCCCTGTCCACGATGACATTGTCCCGGGTCTTGAAACCTGGTTCGTTCCTCTCTGACCTGGACATCAGCATGGCGTAGAGGTCCAATACGAATTGCTTGCTCAAAGTTATCTCCGAATAGTTACGATGTATGTACCTGAGCGCTTCGCTGTATCCCACCATCTCGTTCTCGTCATGCCCTCTTGGCATGATGGAGCCATTGACAAGGCCGGCCACCCTGTCCGCGGTTGTGCCTATGCCCTCGATCGCATTCGAATCCCTTACGGACATGAGGATGGCATTGTTCACCAAAGCCTCTGATACCGACGAGACATCTTTCAAACCGGTCTGGGTACGGCCGTTGATGTTCTCTATGTTCAATGCCCTGTTCAGGATATCAGGGTCGACTTTCATAGTTTTTAGAAAACTGTAGTCGAATACGTGCACATTTCAGATTAGTTTATATTTATATTTAAATTTATCTATTTTTCTACATCATTTTTATTTTAATTTGATGTATTAAATCATAGTTTTTTGTGAACGGGACTATGCTCAGGCCTGCGGAGAAACCGGATTCCCGATCCTTTGCCGGCAGCCTTTCCCCTCTTTTCCAGGGATTCGGAGAACTGTGTTTAACACTGCTTGACAATCATCTATGGCCGACCAATGAATATATAAACAGTAATTCTCAGAAGATTGGATTCATCATCCTGGGTGAATAAATGAGCAATAAAGCCATATATGCAATAGTCGCCGTCCTGGCCATGGTGGCCATCGCCGCGGCGGCTTTCATGCTTATGAACAACAACGGTCCCGACGACGGAGGCGGCGACACGGACAAGACGGTGACGGTGACCGATGCCGCCGGCAGGACCGTGACCATCTCCGGCGATGTGGAGCGCGTAGCTTGCTACGGCGTCGGATGCCTCAGGCTCTTCTGCTACGGCAGCGACGTGAAGAAGATAGTCGGCGTCGAGAAGGCGGAGATCAACGGATTCAACGGGGACGAGTCCCGCGGATACTGGCTGGCCAACAAGGACTATTTCACGTCCCTGAAGACCGACATAGGGCAGGGCGGGCCGCAGGGGATGCCCGACAAGGAGAAGCTCCTCCTGGCCGACCTCGACCTCCTGTTCATCACCAACAGCATGGAGCCATCAGAGATAGACGAGCTCTCGAAGGCGATCGGATGCCCCGTCGTCCTTCTCTCGGGCGCGGACTATGCTCCTTTCGGAGAGGCTTTCTATGACAGCATCCTGCTTGTAGGGAAGGCCGCAGGGACCGAACAGAAGGCCAACGACACCGTGTCGTACCTCAAATCCGTATACGAGGACCTCAAGAAGCGTTCCAGCGAGGGCGGCGTGACCGCATACATCAGCGGGCTGTCATACAGAGGCAACAACGGCATCGACACGACCATAAAGACCTACTCGGTCTTCGATGCCCTGAACATCACCAACGCCTATGCCAAGTACGTGAAGGAGACCGGAGCCATGGCCACCGGGCATGCCGACAAGATCAGCACCGAGGCCCTCACCATGATGGATCCGGAGAACATAGTCATCGACTACAACGGATACAAGGCGGTCGTCCTTCCCGATGCGGCGAAGGGAAACAAGTTCTACGACGGCCTTTCCGCATTCAAGAACGGCAACGTGCTCATCACCATCCCGAGCATCGCCTACGCCGCCAATGCCGAGCATCTCATCGCGACGGCCTACTATCTCGGGAGCGTCTATTATCCCGATAAGTTCGCCGACGTTTCCGTCGAAGACAAATTCGCAGAAGTCTGCCAGAAGATCCTCGGCAACGGGTCGATAGCCGAGAAGATCCTGGCAGCCTATTCCGACGGGCTCTGCGTATGGAACACCCAGACCGACAAGGTGTCCGTGGCCGGCGGCTCCTCGGTGACCTTCACAGACCCCGCCATCGCCGACGGCTCCGAGGTGTTCAGGGGGACCGTCGTGTCCTTCAAGACCGCCGGCACCGGCCAGACGGTGAAGGCGACGATGAACGGCGAGGACACCGTACTGACTGCGAAGAACGGCGTATACTCCTTCAAGATAGTCGGGGACGCCGTCATCAGCGTCAGCTGAGTGATACGATGTCCAGGCTGTCCGACGCCGTTGAAATAGAGTGGGCCTCCATGAAAGGCCCTGGATGCAATCCTAGAATGTGGGATAAGGGCTCCGCGAGATTCGCAGAGCATCCGATTCCGGAGGTCGTCACGGACGATTTCCTGAGGCTCGTCTCGCAGACCGTCCGCTTCGAAGGGAGCGAATCCGTGCTGGATGTGGGCTGCGGCGCCGGACAGTACAGCATCGCGCTCTCGCATTTGTCGAAGAAGGTCCTGGGCACCGATTTCTCGGAATCGATGGTGGCCCATGCCAGGCTTCTGGCCGAACGCGAGGGCGCGAATAACGTAGTTTTCGAAAGATCCGATTGGATGGCGCAGGACGTCTCCATGCCGGGTTATTCCGACGGGTTCGACGTTACGATAGCGCATTGCACCCCGGCCATCGGTTCCGCCGATTCGTTCAGGAAGCTCGTGTCGGTGACCAACGGCTGGGGCTTCGTCACATTCTGCACCCGCAGGGTGGACGTCATCGACAGGAAGCTCGGGGATTTCGTCGGCAGAGAGTTCAGGAACGCGCATGGGGCCGACCTTCCGGCCTATGCGTTCCAAGTGCTATGGGACTTGGGGATCTACCCTTTGATGCATTACGAGCGTGACGTCACGACGACCGGCAGGATGCCTTCCGCCGAAGCCTTGGACCGCGTCAGAGGCATGCTCGCCAGGTCTGGAGAGGACGACCCGGATGCTCTGGCGAAAAGGTTCGTCGACTCCATATCCGAAAACGGAGAGGTGGATTCCGGCTTCAGGTCGGATTTCACCACCGTCTACTGGGACGCGGGGTCCAAGGCATGAAGCGCGACGACGAGGGCATAGCGCAGTACGAGGCTCATGTCGGGCGCAAGCGTCTGGCAATCATCGTTCTGCTGGCCCTCGTCGCCCTCCTGGGCTTCGCGGAGATATTCGTAGGTTCTGTGAGCCTTTCTGCGGACCAGGTGATTTCCGCTATCCTGCACCGCGGGGACGACCCGTACTCGCGCATAATATGGGAGCAGCGTATGCCGAGGGCGGCCACCGCCATCGTCGCCGGCGCCGGGCTGTCCATTGCAGGATGCGTGATGCAGAACAATCTCAAGAACCCGCTGGCATCGCCTTCCACGCTCGGAGTCACCAATGCAGCAGTGTTCGGGGCCAATTTCGCCATCATCATTTTGGGCGCCGGCGCGGCGACGGGCGCTTACGCCTCCACGGTGACCAACCCGTACATCGTCACGCTCCTGGCGTTCATATTCTCCATGATGACGGTGTTCCTGATTGTCGCGCTTTCGAAGAGGACCAGCTTCTCTCCGCCGTCCATAGTCCTCGCCGGGGTCGCGCTGGGTTCGATATTCTCCGCCGGGACCATCATCCTGCAGTACTTCGCCAACGACACCGCGCTGGGCACCGCGGTATTCTGGTCCTTCGGCGACTTGTCTAGGGTGTCCGTCTACGAGCTGGGCATAATCGCAGTCGTCACCGCCGTCTGCGCCGTCTACTTCTATCTCATGAGGTGGAACTACAACGCTCTGGCCAACGGGGACGAGCTTGCCAGGAGCCTCGGGGTGAATACGAGCAAGCTGATAGCCCTGGGGATGGTCCTCGCATCACTGATCACGGCCGTGGATGTCTCGTTCATGGGGATGATCGGGTTCGTCGGGCTGATCGGGCCCCAGATGATGCGCCTGGTGGTCGGGGAGGACCATCGCTACCTCATACCGGCCTCAATGCTGGCAGGCTCCGTGGTGATGATGGCTTCGGATCTGGCCGCCAACATTGTCCTATCGCCGATAGTGATCCCCGTAGGCGCAGTCACCTCCCTTCTGGGGGGCCCGCTGTTCCTTTGGCTGCTTCTGAGAAGGAAAGGGGGCGCGAGGGCATGTCGATACTGACCGTGAACGGACTGAGCTTCAGCTACCCTTCCCTGGACGTCATCAAGGACGTGTCCTTCGAGGTCATGCCGGGGGAGGTCGTCTCCATCCTGGGAGTGAACGGCGCAGGGAAGTCCACGCTCCTAAAATGCATCAACAGAATCCTCAAAATGTCCTCAGGCAGCGTCACAGTCTCAGGGTGCGACATAACGGATCTTTCCTCCAGGGAGCTGGCGCAGAAGATGAGCTTCGTGATCCAGGGGGGCAGGTTCTCCTCCACGTCCGTGTTCGACGCCGTCCTCCTCGGCAGGAAGCCGTACATCGAATGGGACGCCACGAAGAGGGACTACGAGATCGTCAAGGATTCGATCCGCAGGCTGGGCCTGGAAGAGTACGCCCTGAGGAATGTCACGGAGATGTCCGGCGGGGAATCCCAGAAGGTCGCCCTCGCCAGGACCATCGTGCAGCAGACGGACGTGATGCTCCTGGACGAGCCGACATCCGCGTTGGACCTGAAGAACCAGCTGGAGGTCATGAACATCGTCCGCGAGGAGGTCAGGAGGCGCGACATCGCCGCCGTGGTGACGATGCACGACCTCAATCTGGCCCTCCGCTTCTCGGACAAGTTCCTGATGGTCAAGGACCGCAGGATCTACTCGATGGGAGGGGTTGAGACGATCACTGCCGACGCCATCAGAGACGTCTACGGGGTGGATGCTGAGATCGCCGAGGTGGGCGGCCATAAAGTGGTCGTCCCGTTACGACGCTTCCAGGGAAGCAACGTTGATGCAAAAGCAAGGCTGCAGCGGGAACGGGTCTTGAATAGCCGACAAGCGGGTCCGGGCTCAATGCCGTCGTCGTCTCATCATCCGCTTCCGGTCGACATGATGGGTTATATATCCAACTCAGGACATCCTCACGCCGTCATGTTGAAGATCTCCGTCTACGGCAAAGGCGGCATCGGAAAGTCCACCTTGTCCGCCAACATCTCGCACGTGCTATCCAAGAAGGGGACGGTCCTCCATGTCGGATGCGACCCGAAGGCGGATTCCACCAGGCTGCTGTCCGGGGGCCAGGCCGTGGCGTCCTTCCTGTCCGGCGGGAAGCCGTCTGTTAATGGGGCCCTCACATGCGTAGAGTGCGGGGGCCCGGGGGCGGGGAAGGGATGCGCCGGCAAAGGCCTGGCCATGATGTTCGATTACATCGCGGGAATCGATGCAGACTATAGGGTATGCGATGTGCTTGGAGATGTGGTCTGCGGCGGATTCTCCGTCCCCATGAGGGAAGGCAACGTGGACGTCATGATCCTCATGACATCCGAGGAGTACATGTCCGTGTACGCGATGAACAACATCCTGCGCGGGATGAGAAACATCAACGACACTCCTGTGATCCTGGGAATCGTGCTGAACTCCAGGGGCGGGGACGCGTCTGACGTCAGGAGGTTCTCCGAGGCGGTCGGTATCCCTATAGTGCTAGAACTTGGGCGCAGCGACCTTTTCTTCAAGGCTGAGCAGGAGGGTCGGACCCTGTGCGAGCTATTCCCCGACAGCCGGGAGGCACGCCTCATATCGGGTTTTTGCGACTCAATCGAGGGGGCCAGGCTCTTCAGCCCCGCATGCCTGACGGAGGAGTCCATGGAGGCCATAGCCCGCGGGAAGCCTGGAGTCCTCTCCATCGAGCCTCCTTCGGAACGCGCCCCCACGTTCGAGAGCTTCGACGCCGACCGCAACATCACGTACAAAGGGGATTTCATAATGCCCGCCTGCACCTCTCACGGGGCCGCTGACCTGGCGATGATGCTGAACGACGCCGCGGTCATACTGCACGGGCCCCGCAACTGCGCATACCTTATGGAGTTCGCGTTCCGCCGCCGCATGGCGCTGTCCAAGGCGGACAGGCACGGCATGAAGATGAGGTGCAACATCTACTCCACCGGCCTGGACGCGATGTCCGCCTTCGCGGGAGGCATCGATCCCATCTACGAGACGGTCAGGAGGGTCCGTGACGACGGGTTCGACACGGCATTCCTGATTCCGACGTGCAGCTCCGAGATCATGGCCCTGGACCTGGCCGACGTGGCCGCCAAGGCCTCCGAGGAGCTTTCTATGAATATAATTCCGGTGAAGGCCGATGAGGTGTTCCTCTCGAGCAAGTACGGCTCCGCGATGGGCTTCTTCGACGCGTTCCTGAAGGCGGTCGCCAAGTCGTCCGAAGTAGTTCCAGGGACCGTGAACGTGTTCTCCAGGGCGATGTACGGTATGAGCTCGGACGAGAGCAGGGAGGACCTGGACCGCCTGCTGTCCCCTCTGGGCCTGAAGGCCAACGTGAGGATGATGGGGTACATGAGCGTCTCCGAGGCTTCGAGGTTCTGCGCCGGGGAGTTCGACATCGGCCTGAGGGACTCCGAGTTCAACCGCAGGATCGCGGCGGCCATATCCGCGCACACCGGCAGGAGGGAGCCGCTTCTTTTGGACATCCCCGAAGGCCTCGCGGAGACGGAGGCGTGGATGTCCGAAGTGGCGGGTTACACCGGCCGCTCAGGGATGCTCGAAGAGGCTTTGGAATCCGTCCGTAAGAGGTATGCCGAGGGGATCGCCGCCGTGAGGCCGTTTCTGGAGGGGAGGCGCGTGG
>JAFZXW010000118.1 GCA_017616575.1 Candidatus Methanomethylophilaceae archaeon | reverse complement strand
TGAATGAAAGCATGCCGCCATAAGGTATCATATCTTTGCATGTCTTTTCGACGCCTATGGACGAGTTCGAGCTGAGGAAGAAGTTGGGGAAAAGGCTGTTTGCCGAGGGGCGGGAGATAGTCGACGGCCATAGGGTGGAAGGCCCTATGAGATACGATGACAGCCTGTGCCAATATGATGTCAGGGAACTTGATGGCACATGCAGCAAGGTAATCGTGAGGACATACGAGGGGGACAGGGACGACCTCTACGATTGCGACTGCTCCGCACGCCTCTGCAGGCACGTGTCCGCCGTGATGATCTCGAGGATCACCGGTGACGACGACGATGTCGACGAGTCGGCGATTTCCGAACTGGAGGGGCGGATAGACAGCCTGTATGAAGACATCACTTCGGACCCGGACTACGACGAGGAGGAGAATTACTGGGAGGATTGGGAGATTCGCAAGTACGGGTTGGAGCAACACAACGATGTTGTGGAACACGATCACGTCGAAGAGATATTGGAGGACATTTTTTGCACTGTGAAGGACCCTGTCGTCACAATCGATCTTCTGGACCGTCTGTTCAGGAGCATCAAGGGGATGGAAATCGACAACGGAGGGACTGACGATGCCATCGGGGAGTTCAGGAAGGAGATCGAGGCGGCCGCGTCCTACGCCGACGAGACGACGGTCTCTCGCATAGTATCCAGCAATCCTTACGGCGAACCGTGGATATTCGAGTACATCGGCAAGGACCTAGGCAAGATCAAGGAAGCCGCATACAGGATCAACGTGTCGAACGGCGACTGCAACGGCACTGTTCGCAGGATGATGCTTGAACGCGGGGACTATGACGAGCTCATCGCTTGTCGTGGCGAAAACGTGGAGGACATCGTCGACGTGGCGAAGAGGCTGGTCTCTGCCGGGGACATCGAGCGTGCCAAGCTCTATGCGGGGAAACTTGTAGGCAAAGACCCGGAACATCATAGTGAAGACGTTGCGGACCTGCTCTTCAGGACCGGATTCGTCGACGAGGCTTCCGACATCTATCTGAGGCTGTATGAAAGGCGGAAGACTACATGGCGCCTGTGCGGCGGACTGGAGTTTCTGGACAGGGCGTTCATGTCAGAGAGGGTTCAACGCGAGAAGTATCTCGACGAGATAGTGTCCATGGAATGCAACGGCAAGGATTTCGACTTGGGCGCCATGTCTTTCCTGATAAAGTACGGTCGTGAGAAGGATGCGGAAAAGACCATACGCCAGACAGGATACCGTTATAGGATTTTCTTCAGAGACCCTGACTTCCAGGGGATTCGCATCCTCTGTCAGGGTTTGAAGAATCACGACCTCTACGAGACGTCCGCATCCCTTGCGCGTTCCGTGATAGAACAGGTGTTGAAAGCCAACGACAACAAAAACTACAGCAACATTGTCCCGCTTATCAGGATGATGGATGAGGATGATGGATTCGAGTCAATCTCTGTTCCACATTCGAAGTACATGGAGGACCTTCGTGTCTGGGCCGCGAAGAAGAGTAAGTTCTGGGGGATTTACAACGGCACATATGTGGAGAAGCGTCGCGAAAGGTATTGGTGGCGAATCATGCATGCTGGCAGCTTGATTATATTAAGTATGTAAATCACCATAATATAATGAATTATAATTGATTATTTGAATAAATTAATCATTATATATTGTATAATAGAATTTTAGATTTTCGCTCATGACATTGTCCGCCAGGTGCCCAGGAGAGGACATCCGAGGCATATAGGAAATCGTATGGCGATTGCGCGTCCAGAGACGGGGCCCCCGTCCTGATCCACACGGGGTCCGCCGTCATGCCTGAGGACGGCTCGGACCTCGTCCTTGGCGGAATCCGGATCCGTGCCGCAGGACGCATCTGCAGCCGTATGCAATCGCATCCAAAGGCGGCCAGGGAGTGCGGTTCCCGGCCATGGTTCGCGGGCCCTATTCGCAACCAATAACTATGCTCTGACCGATGACCGGCCATGGCAGTTTCAAGCGCGCTCGGGGCGGACGCCCGTCGCATATCCAGGCGCATAGAGAGCGATTCGACGGATGTCACGAGAGCCCTGATGGACGACCAGAATTCCACGGTCGTCTTCGAGGATCTCAACGGCGGGAAGGCCGCCGGGAACCTCTTCTCGACCAGGGAGAGGATTGCGGCCGCCCTGGGAGTCCCCAAGGAGGGGATAGTGAGGCATCTCATGGACGCCGTCTCCTCCCCCAGGCCCTGCGAGATATCGGACGATCCCGGTTTCCGCGCCTGCGGGGGCGAGCCCAGGCTCATGTCCCTTCCGGTTCCCAGGTATTTCCCGGAGGACGGCGGGCGCTACATCACCGCGGGGGTCATTGTCGCGGAGCTGGACGGCAGGAAGAACGTTTCCTTCCACCGGATGATGCTCATGGACGACAGGAGGATAGCCGTGAGGCTGGTCCCCAGGCACCTCTTCACCCTTTACAACGAGGCCAAGGCCTCCGGCAGGGAGCTGAAGGTGTCCGTATGCGTGGGCGCCTGCATAGAGGTGCTGCTTGCGGCCGCCACGTCCATGGACTTCGGCGCGGACGAGCTCGAGGTGGCCTCCGCGATGTACGAGAAGGGCCATGGGACGCCTCTGAAGGTGGGGAGATGCGACAACGGCATCCTCGTCCCGGCGGAATGCGACTACGTATTCGAGGCCCGCATAACGATGAACGAGGCCAAGGAGGGGCCGTTCGTGGACATCACCGGCACCTACGACTTCGAGAGGAGCCAGCCGGTCATAGAGGTGGACAAGGTCTGGACGCGCAAGGACCCGGTGTTCCACCTGCTCCTTCCCGGGGGATACGAGCATTACCTTCTGATGGGCCTCCCCAGGGAGCCGATGATATTCAAGACCGTGAGGCAGGCGGTCCCCAGGGTGAGGAACGTCCGCCTGACCGAGGGGGGCTGCTGCTGGCTGAACGGCGTGGTCTCCATCGCCAAGAACAAGGAGGGCGACGGCGTCAACGCCATCATGGCCGCCTTCACCGGGCACCCGTCGATGAAGCAGGTCATCGTGGTGGACGACGACATAGACATCTTCGACGACAGGGAGGTCGAATGGGCGGTCGCCACCAGGATGCAGGCCGACAGGATCCTCATGATCCCCGGGGCGGCCGGGTCGTCCCTGGACCCCAGCTCCCACGGAAAGACCACCTGGAAGGTCGGGTACGACGCCACCATCCCTCTGGACGCGGACAGGTCCCTGTTCGAGAGGGCGAGGCTGGATCGAACGCCAAACACGTTAACTACGCCCACTACGTCGGGAGAGCGAGAAGATGGCCGCGATAAGACTGGGGAAGAACCACCTCAGGTGGTGCTACGAATGCAATCTGCCTATACTGGAGTCCAAGAAGTGCCCTGTGTGCGGGAATGCAACCGCCGAGGTCCAGCTGACCCCGCCGGGGGACGCGAGGCCGGCGTTCAGCCACGACCTCGAGCTGATCAGGGGGATATTGGACAGGGACTACGGCGAGGGCGCCGGGGCTTCCGTGATCCCGGACGGCCATCCCGTGATCCTCAGCAAGGCCCCCGGCCTTGACCGCATGGACGAGGTGGTCGTGGACGGGCAGGTCATAGCCACCATGAGATACGACATCGGGGCCGGATGGAAGTTCGTGTCGCGCATGCAGGGCGCGTACAGGATAGGCCCGTGCTATTCCAAGGGGTACGTGGTCTGCGACCCCGCGGCCGCCCCGTTCGTGAGGGAGAGCAAGAACCTAATGGCCCCCGGGGTCGTCGACGCCGACCCGTCCATAAAGCCCGGGGACGAGATAATCATCGTGATCGGAGACCGGGAGGTCGTGGCGACCGGCGTCGCGCGCATGTCCGGGCCGGAGATGGTAGCCGCGGACAAGGGGATGGCGGTCAAGACCCGCTGGTACAAGCCCGAGGAATACACGGACATGTCGTCCAAACCCCATTCCTGGGACGACGTCGTGGAGGCTAACCGGGCCGTCATAGAGAAGAGGGCCGCGGAGGCCGTGGCGTTCATCAAGGACACCGTGGAGAAGCACGACCTTCCCGCGATAGTGTCGTTCTCCGGGGGCAAGGACAGCCTGGCCACCCTCCTTCTGACCCTGGACGCGGGCATGAGGCCGCCGGTGCTCTTCGTGGACACCGGGCTGGAGTTCGACGAGACCGTCCAGCATGTGCGCGACACCTGCGCCAGGCACGGCCTCCAGCTCATAGAGGAGAAAGCCCCGACGGACGCGTTCTTCGGGAACCTGGTCTACTTCGGGCCCCCTGCGAAGGACTACAGGTGGTGCTGCAAGACCAACAAGCTCGGCCCCACCGTCGGAGCCATCACCAAGAACTATCCCAAAGGCGTCCTGTCGTTCATCGGACAGAGGAAGTACGAGTCTGAGGCCAGGAACTCCAAGCCTCGCATATGGCAGAACCCGTGGACCCCCGGACAGACCGGGGCCTCGCCCATCCAGAACTGGTGCGCCATGCACGTCTGGCTTTACATAATGCTGAG
>JAFZXW010000117.1 GCA_017616575.1 Candidatus Methanomethylophilaceae archaeon | reverse complement strand
AGTCTGACTTTGGGAAGCGGAGATTCAAAGACCCGTCTTTCTCGATCACATCCAGGTCCACGTACTCCCTGCCTGCGTCGTCCTTGACGTTGGAGGCTTCGATCTCGGCGAGGAAGTCGATGTCCCTTATGTCGGTCCCGGTCAGAGACTTCACGGTCTCCACCAGGTCGACCATTCTGTTTCCGGATTCGACGATGTTCAGGATCAGCCCGGGCAGGCGGCTCTTCACCACGCCTTCGAGGCCTGAGATCTGCGAGATGATGTTCCACACGCCGTTCGCCATGTCGGAGGACACGAAGACATGGTTCACATGCGCCGTGATCTCGGGATCGACGGCCCACGACTCCGCGTCGTTGAACAGCACCATGTCCTTGTATGACATGCCGATGTCCGTGCTCACGTAGACGTTGCTGTACGATTCCTCCTTCCCGTATGTTATCGTCACCGCGTCGACCTCCTCGCCGTCATCCTCCAAGGCCAGGTTGACGTCGCTGCTCTCGTATTCGACGATGAACAGCTTGGCGAGGATGTCGTTGCCGGTCAGCTCTCCGGTCGAGACGTCTACCCGGGAGACGACGTCGACGTCGACGTAGACGCAGAACAGGAGTTCCAGCCCTACGTCGCTAGGCTTCTGGGACGCCCCTTCCCTGAGGACCCTGTCCAGGAACGCGCCCGAGTTCTCCCCGTCCTGCCTCTGGTACGTTCCGGCCTCCGGCAGGTTCCCATGGACGGACGCCGTCGTGCCGAATTCCAGGTAGGCCGAGACGTGGTCTTGGATCCTGTACACTCCCTCGGAGGTGCCGACTTCCCTCTCCGTGGCCATCTCGCTCACGAAATGCGGCTCGTCCAGATGCAGCACGTATCCGTAATCGTTCACGGACAGCTCCATGATCAGCTCTTCCACAGATTTCCCGAAAAGCTCCTTGGACACATTCTCGACCTCCGTCCAGGAGAACTCCTTGACGGTCCCGTACGTCTTGTCGGCCTCGTACGCGTCCGCGCCTTCCGATACGGCCTGGAGGCATACGGCCAGCAATGCCGCCATAAGCAGCGCGGCCGCCGCCTTTCTCTTGTCAGTCATTTGTTTGAACATCTCGACCCCCGATGGCTGCGCCCCACCCGGATTATTTTGCCGTTTTGCCGTCATGGCCGAAGCGGGGCGCGTCGCTCATCTCGTTGTATCCTCTGACGGGATTTCGTTTCGAGTCAAACCATGGACGTTCATATTGGTTTCCGGAAACGTCTTCGGGGGATGTGAAAGGTGCGAGGCCGTGGGATTGAACGAGGGAATCGTCAAGACGAAGGCTCCGAAGGGACGAGATGGTATGTGAACGTGAAGACCTGTTCGTCAACCTTCTCGCCGTCGAACTGCCCTATCCTGTACTTCACGGTGATGTCGCTGTCGAGGGTGAATTCGAAATCGAAGGTCTGGGTGTCATGTTCGAACGGGTCGCCTTTGCTCATGCTGTACTTGGCGGATCCCGACGTGTCTTCCCAGTAATCGAGCGCGAAGCCGTCGTCGTAGAACGGTATTACGAAATTCGCTTCAGGCGCGTCGTATTCGATGGAGAGATATCTGAACGCTTTTCCGTTAGAAGGTATCTCCAGCCATATCTCCAGGTTCGGGTTGCCGCCGTATGCCTTTTCACCGACGGAGACGCTGTTTATCATGAAGGCGCTGATGTTCTGGTTGAGGCAGTCGTCGCGGGTCCATGCGGTCTGGCGATGAAAGTATTCGCTGATCGGTACGTTCAACTGCTCTGATTCATGCTCGATGGTTTCTCCGACGGCCTCATGGTTGAAGGCCATCAGACCGAACGCCGAGACCGCTATCGCGACGAGAACGACTGCCGCGGTCACAGCGACCCATTTGTCAGTTGCATCGATGTTCATCGTTTAACCCCCGGATGCCTGATTTGCATTCTTGTTGTCAACATGGTTATGCATATATAAAAATAATTCCGAAATAATTAATGAATTACGATAATAAAACAATGAATTACAACAATGAATAATCATAAAACATTAATAATCTAGACGAAATCCATAGCACATGGAAGAAACGGAATGCCTTGTTTCGAAGGGGAGGAGGGCCTGCTCGGCCGCGCATTGGCTGCTTCTAGCCGCCGTTGCGATATCGGCCGCATTCTTGGCGGCAGCCGTCGTGGAGACGATGGGCTCGGTAAGCAGGTACGGCATTCCCACGGGCGCCGATGCGGACCGGCTGATGAGCATCGTGGCGATAATCGCGGTGGTCGTGCTGATGGATTGCGTCGTGAGGAGGATAAGGGCGGGCGTGCCGCCATTCGCCGAGGAGAACGCCGGCGCCTTCCTGCTGATGGCGGCCGTGGTGCTCATGAAGGCAGTGCTGTCCGTGATCGTCCAAGCGGCCATATTCTTCGCTGACACCGGTTTTGGTAAGAGTTTTCTCTTCCCTATAGACGCGATAATGGCGGGAGGGGTGTTCCTGGTCCTCTACATGATATTCAAGTACGGATCGACGCTTCAGGCAGAGGTGCAGGACCTGGTGTGAGAGATGCCGATAGTGATACGCCTGGACCACGTGATGCTCGACAAGAAGATGACCCTTGTGGAGCTTTCGAAGAAGGTCGGGATAACGAACGTCAACCTGTCCAAGCTGAAGACCGGCAAGGTGAGTGCCATCAGGCTGT
>JAFZXW010000116.1 GCA_017616575.1 Candidatus Methanomethylophilaceae archaeon | reverse complement strand
GTATCTGTGCAATCTTCATGTCCTCTCGTTGTTCTCAACAATCCGTCGGCCCGTTCATGCCCGACGGGAAGCCGCTCCAGGGATCGTCCGCACGGGACGTTCACACGCTGTACATCTCTCTCGCGCTCCCCGGGGGGAGGGGCTCCGTCCCCGTCGGGCGCCACGTGAGGCGGCTGTAGTTGAAACGGGTGAGCTCGCTGTCGATGTGCTTGGGGTCCATGAGCTCCGCGGCGACTTCGGCGAGCGGCTTGCCCGAACGGATGAGTTCCCCCATCCTTCCTGAGAAGTCCCACACCTTCTCGTCGACCTCCTCTTCGGAAGCGTCGACGCCGTTCACCCACGCCTCGGGCTCCTCCGAGATGAACATCCCGCTGAAGAACCCCTTGAGGCCGTTCGCATAGGCGTAGTCCGATGCGTAGCACCAGATGCCCACGAGGTTGGGGCGGTCCTTGAGCAGTTCCGCGTCGGAGTTCCTGATGACGAGTCCGTAGCGCATGTCATAGAGCCCCGACGGACAGCCGTGTCCGAGGAGGAGGATGGGTTCCTCCCGGGGGGCGGCCGCGATGGCCTTGAGGATCTCCTCGCGCTGCTCCCAGGAGTCGAAGAGGGTCACGCCCTCGATGCCTTCGTAAAGAAGGCCGAGCATACGGGTGCTCGGGTCTTTCGGATGTACTACAATCATGTCAGTTCGTTTTGCATCCAATATACCGGGGAAGGGATGCGTTCATTGCAGGAAAAAAACGTGAGATGCTTCATTTTTTCATCCGTTCGTACCGGAAGTCCTTCCCGTACCGACGGATTCCCTCGTCCGGATCCGCCAGCAGCTCCGGCAGTTCCCGGATTCGCGCGGCGAACTCCGTCACGGGGATCCTCACGCGGATGCCGGCATGACCCTGCACGGGGAACCGGAAGATGATGTCCTCGTTCCTGTACTCCCGGGAATAGCGGATCCCGGCCGCGTCGAGCGTGGAGGAGAGGACGGCTTCGAGCGAATGCTCCAGGATGACGTCTGCCGTCCTCTCCCTGGCGATGGCCAGGTCGAGCCTGTCGGCCGCGTCGTGGATCACCGGGACCGCCTCGTCGAACTCCTCGAGGAAGCGGAGGAACGACTCCGCCGGGAGACGGACGCTTCGTGGGATATGGACCCGCCTGCTGTTCTTCACGAGGGGCTCGGCATGCCAGGCGCCTTCCCCGCGTTCCCAGACCCAGTACTCGAGGTTCGGCAGGCGGACGGCGAACTGGTCGCTGAGCCACCGTCCGCCGGGCTGGAACTCATACCGCATGTCAGTGTCGCGGAGGGCGCCCCACAGCTCCTGGAACGTACAGGGCTCGAGGTGGGCGTCGTGCCGGATCCTCCCCTGGAGGAGATATCCGAACACCTCGTCCGTCATCATGTCCCTGAACCACGTCCGGGAAAGGAATGTGGACGGCAGCATGTGCACCAGCTTCGTCACGGACCGCTGGGCGGTCCTCAGCTGGGCGTCAATCCTCATGGCCGCAGGACGTCACGGTTTCCTCACCGATCCATACTCCCCCGTCCGCGATGAGGAAGGGACGCTGCTTCAGCAGTTCCATTCCGACAACGCCACCCACCCCGAAGTAGGTCAGTGCCTGTGCGAGGTGCGGAAGATGGCCGGCACGCATCGTGAACGCCTTCCCCGCGAATGTCGCGGGGAACTCGAAGATGAGGGTCTCGAACTTGCCCCCAGGCACGGACGGATTGAAATCCACTACATGGTCCACCGGCACAAGCCCCTTCGTGAACGATGCCGAGACGTACGAGGTAGGTGCGCCCGTGTCGAAGATGACCGTCGTCCCGCGTCCGTGCATGTCCATGTCAAGGAACACATACCCGAACTCGACGCTCGAGGGGACCCTTGTCATCCCATCCGTCGGATGGCTGAGAACGATGCGCCCTCCGGGCACGTCGACGAGGATGCCGCATTCGCCGAGGACATCCATCCCGACGAGGCCGTCGATCCTCGTGCCGACGTTGTCGGTCACATAACCGTCGTCGACACCCATGAGCGATGTGCGCACATTGAAGGTCCTGCCGCCGAGGGCGACGATCCCGTCGGCGTGGAAACTGAGCGGGCTGCCCGTGTCGATGAGCACCTTGCTGCCGCGGTCATCGTTGACGAGGATGTACCCGCGGACGAGTTCAATCTTGTATTCTATCTGCTTCATGTTTCCTTCTACCTCCTCTTGCCGGCAAATATTTCGTATGAATGAAGAATAATCAAGAAAATGTGACTATATTTGAAAAAACACATTCATCATGGCTGAAAAGAAACCACGTCGAAGGGACCTTGTCGCCAGGGAGAAAGGCTCCCTTTCGGATGTATCTTCAGTTGAGGGCCCGGATTTCTCCGAGGAGGACGAAATGATCCTGCAGGCACGGGAGGAAGAGAGGTCTTTCCGCAGCAGCATGGAGGAGACACCGTTCGCGGACCGGCTCGTGGACAGCCGGAGCGACCTCTTCTACGGCGATCATGGCATGGTGTGCACCGACTCGAGCTTCCGGTTCAACGTAGGGAACGGTTTCGTCCTTGACTACAGCGTGATTCATGCGGTGCCTTCCACCGACTTTGCCGTAAGCGTCCTGGAGACCATCCTGCCCCTCGTCCCCCTCATGAAGGACGGGGTCGAGATTGAAGTGGACAATCACGAGCCCGGCATCGAAAACGCCTGCGACGGGTTCAAAACCCGGCCTCCGGGAAACACTCACGCAGGTAGCGACACCAAGCTGTTCGAGTCATCACGGGAGGAAGTGGACGAGTTCGACGGCATGCCCATTTACCGCATCACCTACTGCTACGAAGACCCGGACGTCTTCGAGGTCGAGCCCCCCGACTACGGTCTCAGCTACCCCGTATTCTATTCCGTCAAATACGGAGACATCCATGTCCTTTTCCCGTCGAGACCCACCCCTGCCGACCTTGAATGGGTGTCCGGTATCCGGCCCCATCTGGAGTCCCTGACGCAACTGCTGCCAAGGGTGGAGAGTCTTTTCTTCTTGCATTTCATTCTCTGGAGGGACGGCTCCGGGGCACCGTCCGACAAGACGACCTGACTTCCGTCATCCACCGAATCTCGCACTGAAATCCACCAGGATAGCCTTCAGGTCGCCCTTGAGCAGGCCGAAGGCCTTCTCGGCCCATGAGCGGGGAATCTCCATCCGCGGGGTCGCGGCGGCGAGGCCGCCCGCGATGGCAGCGATGGTATCCGCGTCCGTGGCGAGGGACACGGCGTTGCGGACCGTCTCCTCGTAGGTCTCCGACTGCAGCCAGCAGCAGAAGGCCTGGGGGATGGACACGTCGCAGTTGTAGGAGTGGTCGGCCGTGCGGCGGATCTCGTCCACGCTCCGGCCGAAGTCATACCCGAAGGTCTCCGCCACCCACCGGCCGACCTCGGCCTTGGGATGGCCCGTGCGAGCGAGGTAGATGGTGGCCGCCACAGCCTGGGCGCCCCGGATGCCCTCGTCGGAGTTGTGGCTCACCTCGGCTGTCTGTCGTGCAAGTTCGAGGACCTCCTCGAGGCTCTGCGCGACCCAGCCGCAGGCGCCCACCCGCATCGCGGATCCGTTGGTGTTGCCGCCGTAAGGGCGGTGCTCCACGGAGC
>JAFZXW010000115.1 GCA_017616575.1 Candidatus Methanomethylophilaceae archaeon | reverse complement strand
TGGCGACTGAACATACGCAGGCCGCTATTTCTGCTATTGACACACTGAGGCCGTGTCTGTCCCATTTTCAATCCGCCCGAAGGGCGGCTTTCAATGGGACGACGCAGTCGGCCCCTTCGCTTTTGATGGGGCGGTGTTTTTTATATCACCCATAATTAGCGGCACTCTAGCGTCCCCCGATCACGTAGCCCGGTCACGACATAGTGCCTTCGTTCCATACGGTCACCTAAGCAAAGACAAAACACGCTATTGCGGCTAAGTTTGCGTGTCCGCGCACGGCGGCAAGGGGCGGGACGCCCTCAAAGTAGCGACTTCGCCTCTTCCACCGACATGTCCAGCGCCTTCAGCATGTAGCTGAGGGCCTTCTTGCCGAACGGGGCGCGGGCCTTGGGGTCGTCCATGATCTCCCCGTAGGCGGCCATGGCGGTGTTGTAGTACTCGATGGCGAACTCGCTGTACAGGGACGCGGACATGGACTCGTCGATCTCGGCGGCCTCGCAGTACGCCTTCTCGGCCTCGTCGAACTTGTTGATGGAGATGCAGAACTGCCCGTAGGACTGGTAGTAATCCACGCGGGAAGGGTCCAGCTCTATGGCCTTGTTGTAAGCCTCGGCTATCTCCTCCACGGAAATCTTCGCGCCGGCCATCCCCGATGCGAAATTACCGGTCTCCGCCTTGCAGTACCAGATCTCGGCGTTGTCCGGGAACTCGGCCGTCAGCTTCTTGAACGCGGTATGAGCCTTCTTGAAATCCCCTTCATCCATCGCCTTCATCGCGGCGGCGATCTTCTTCTCGGGCGTTGCCTCTGCCATGGGACGGTGTACTCGGAGTCAAATAAAAAACAATTCGACAAAACCTTATAAAGCGTAAACCAGGATTAGAACGGCATGAGAGATTGGAAGGAGATAGCGGCGTCCGTCCTGCCGCCGGAGTTCGAGCTGGACGAGTGGGAGTTCCCTGAATACAGCGAGGAGGCCCTGGTCAAATGCAGGAAGCTCTGCAAGGACAACGTCTGCGGGACCTACGGCCGCAGCTGGTCCTGCCCGCCCGGGTTCTCGTCCGACCTCAAGGAGCTTTCGACGAAGTACGACAAGGTCGCCGTGGTGAAGAGAAGGTACGAGGTCGACCTGAGAGACTCCGAGAGGCTTGACGGCCTGGCCGGAGAGCTCCAGGGCCACGTCAGGGACCTGGTCCTCGCCATGAGGAGGGAAGGCTGCGAATGCCTCGGGTTCGCCGACGGCGCCTGCCGCTACTGCGGGGAATGCTCCTACCCCAACCCGTGCAGGTTCCCGGAGATGCTGGTCCCCTCGATATCCGCCGCCGGGGTGGACATGACAGCCTTCGCGAAGGCGAACGGGAAGGAGTTCGTGTTCGAGAAGGACGCCGTGACGGTGTACGGCCTGGTCATGATGCGGTCCCGAATAGCGTCTCGTTCGCCAAAGATGTCGTCCAGGGTGTAAAGGACGACGCCGTCCTTCTCGGCACGCATCTCGGCGACCCTGCTGTATCCGGATTTGGAGAACAGGGCGTATCTCCGTTCCATGCCGTCGCTCTTGATGTGGACGGACCTGTCCATCAAGGAATCGATCAGATCCGCGTCGGTCAGCTCGTTCCTGAACCTGCATTCAGCGAAAAGGATCGTTCCATCCCTGACGGCGACAAGGTCCATCTCCTCCGGCCCTTTCCACCATCTGCCGCAACGGCGGAACCCCTTGTCCTTGACGAACTCGTGGCAAATGTCCTCGAAGACGTGTCCGAGGTATTCGCTCATGCGGGAAGCCATGCGGGAATACGCGGAGCCGACGTCCGCAGAATCCATGTCGGAGAATTCCGGGTAGACGAATCTGAAATAGGATGAAAGCAGGTAGTCCTTGATCCTGTAACGGGGGCTCCTGGAGTTCTTGACCCCGAAAGGCTCGTCTTTCGCCACCATGTCCAGCATCTCCAGGTTGTCTAGAAGATGGGAGACGGCGCTTGGAGACATTCCGACCGCCCCGGCTATCTCGGACGGGGTCATGCGCCCTCTGGATATCGCATGTATGACCGAGTAATAGCTCGCAGGCTTCCTGAACTCCGACAGGAACATCAGTTCAGGCTCCGCCGACAGCACGCAGGAAGGGTCGAGATATCTCAGCCTTATGTTTTCCTCCAGCGACATCCCGGGATCGAACTGCTCCAGATAGTACGGCACTCCCCCTACAAGGCCGTATATCGTCATCATCTCCTCGTGGCTGAACCCTTTCAGCATCTCCGTCGACGTCTTGAAGCTGAACGGCCTCAGCATCATCTGCCCCGTGCGCCTCCCGTACAACGGGCTCTTCTTTCCGAGGACCTCCGATTCCATGATGCTCATCGACGAGCCGCATACGATTATGAACAGCCTCGACCGGTCCTTCACCGCCTCTATGAAATTGTTGAGAAGGCCGCTGTTATGCTTGGCTCCGTCCACCAGGTTGGGATACTCGTCTATGACGACGACCAGCCTTCCGCCGCCGGACCTCTCCTCCGCCTTCCACAGTATGCGGTCCAGTCTGATAGGTTCGGGATCTCCTGACACGGCCTCGTTGAACATCGAAAGGTTGACGGGCTCGTTCCCTGGAACCGCCTTGAACATCACGAAGGGCTTGTCCTTCACGAACTCCTTGATGAGGGTGGTCTTGCCCACCCTGCGCCTCCCGGAAATCGGCACGAAGTGGAACCTATCCTCCTGGTACATCCTGTTCAAAGCCTCCATCTCCGCATCCCTGCCGACGAACATGCGGGTTGGATTGCTTCTAAGCGTATATATAATGAGTTATAATTCATTACATAATTGATTTATAATTCATTATTATTGATGAATTGTAATTCAACATACGTCGTCCTGCCCGCATTCCTCTTTCCAGAACGATGGCGAGCATTCGACCCCTGCATAGTTTATAATTAATGTACCCGTTAGGCCGGACAGGTCTGACGCATGGACAGAGCAACCGTGGAGAGGGTCGCGCGCGCGGCACACATCAAACTCACCGAGGACGAGCTGGAACGCTACAGCAACGACCTCAACGACATCCTGACTTACTTCGAGCTCCTCGACGAGGCGCCGGAATGCGAAGAGTCCGGGGTGAACCCCGTGGAGGTGGCCGACGTCCTCAGGGATGACGAGCCGCGGATGTGCATCGACCCCGACGTCCTCCTCAAGGACATGGACACCTACGAGAGATACATCAGGGGGCCCAGGCTGTCATGAGCATGGAAGGCATACTGTCCAGGCTGAAGGAGACGAACTCCAAGTACTCCATGTTCCACGCCATGACCGAAGACACGGACCTAGGCGACGCCGGCTTCCTGTTCTCCGCCAAGGACAACCTGACCTCCGCGGACATGGAGACCTGCGCCGGGTCGAAGATACTGATCGGATACAGGCCCGCCTTCGACGCCACTTCCATATCCAAGATGAGGGAGGCCGGCGGGAAGCTGATAGGCAAGTGCAACATGGACGAGTTCGGGTTCGGGACGTTCTCCTACAACTCCGGGCTGGAGATCCCCAGAAACCCCTACGACCTGGAGAGGGCATGCGGCGGGTCCTCGGGAGGCTCCGCGTGCGCCGCTGCGGTCTTCGATAGCCATGTCTCCCTCGGAGTGTCTACCGGCGGGTCCATATGCTGCCCCGCGTCGTTCTGCGGAGTGTACGGAATCGCCCCTACGTACGGGCGCGTGTCCAGGTACGGCCTCATCGACTACGGGAACTCCCTGGACAAGATCGGCGTTATATCCGCCGACGCCAAGGACCTTAGGAAGTACACGCACGTCATCGCCGGCAAGGATCCGAAGGACCCCACCTCGTGCGTGCAGCCGGATTTCAAAGACACGGGAAAGAAGATGAGGTCCGTCGCGGTCCCGAGGGAAGGCGTCGAGGGCCTATCCAAAGAAGTCGAAACCGCGTTCAAGGAGTCGCTGGAATCCCTTAAAAGCATGGGCCTGGACGTCGAGTACGTGGAAATGCCGTCCCTCAAGTACGCCATGCCCGCCTATTACGTCCTGGCCACTTCCGAGGCGTCCACCAACCTCGCGAGGTACGTCGGGATGAGGTACGGGCAGCAGGAGGGCGACCACTCCCTCAAGTTCGACGACTACTTCAGCTACTTCCGCTCGCAGTACTTCGGGGACGAGGCCAAACGCAGGATACTCCTGGGGACTTACACCCGCATGGCCGGGTTCAGGGACAGATACTACGCCAAGGCCCTCAAAGTTAGGCAGGTGGTAATCAAGGATTACAAGAGGGTCCTGGAAAGCCACGACGCCGTCCTCGCCCCCACCATGCCGTTCACCGCCCCCAGGTTCGACGACATATCGAAGATGTCCGCCCTGGACTCCTACAAGGCCGATTACCTGACGGTTCCAGCCAACCTCGCCGGGACCCCCCACATGTCCGTCCCCTGCGGATACGACAAGGACGGGATGCCGATCGGGATGCAGTTCGTGGCGGACCACTGGAACGAGGAGGTCCTGTTCGACATCGCGGAGAGATGGGAACGCTCCTTCAAAGCCAGAAGGCCGGAGGTGGTCTCATGAAAATCGGCCTGGAGATACATGTCCAGCTTCCCACCAAGTCGAAGATGTTCTGCTCCTGCCCCACCACCGACGCGCCCGCCCCCAACACGCACGTCTGCCCCACATGCCTCGGGATGCCCGGGTCCAGGCCCGTCCTCAACAAGAAGGTCCTGGAGTACGGGATAATGCTGGCCAAGATGCTCGGCTGCAAGGTGGCCGACGTCACCTGGTTCTCCAGGAAGACCTACTTCTATCCGGACATGTCCAAAAGCGTCCAGATCACCCAGTACGACAACCCGGTCGGGGAGGAGGGGGTGTATTACCTGGGGACGAAGCCGATCCGCATCACCCGCATACATGTGGAGGAGGACCCCGGGAAGACCAAGAGGGTCGGGGACCTGTCGTCCCTGATCGACTACAACAGGTCCGGGATACCCCTGGCCGAGATAGTCACCGAGCCGGACCTGTCCACCCCCGCGGAGGCGAGGGAGTTCCTCGGGCAGCTCATAGAGGACATAAGGCACGTGATCGACCTCCCCGGGGACGGGGAGAGGAGCATCCGCTGCGACTGCAACATATCCGTCGGGAAGGAGAGGTGCGAGGTCAAGAACGTCACCGGCCTGAAGAACGTGGAGAGGGCCCTGACCTTCGAGATGATAAGGCAGACGAAGATCCTGAAGGCCGGCGGGAAGATCGACAGGGAGACCCGCAGGTTCGACGAGGAGCGCGGAGTGACGATATCCGTCAGGAAGAAGGAGTTCGAGGCCGACTACGGGTACATAGACGAGCCCGACCTGGGGATATTCCACATCAAAGAGATGGCCGACTCCATCAAGATAAAGGAGAGCCCGCAGAGCATGGCCCTCAGGCTCTCGCGCGACTACGGCGTCGACCAGAGGACGGCGAAGCAGATGGTGTCCACGTCCATGGGGCTGGCCGAGACCTTCGAGGCCGTCGCCAAGGAGTGCGGGGTCCAGAACGCCGTCAAATGGGTGGCCGGGCCGAT
>JAFZXW010000114.1 GCA_017616575.1 Candidatus Methanomethylophilaceae archaeon | reverse complement strand
TACCCCGAGAGTGTAGCAGCCGATGTCGGAACAGTAAACGACGTCGGTCTTCCCGACGGCTTTCTTGGCCGCGGCATACATCCCCCTGTGGGGGCATCCGGCGCATAGCGTCGGCGGACGGTTGGGAAGCCTCAGGTCCGGCACTTTGGACGGAACCGGGAACTCGGCGACGTCCACCAGCCCGGCGATGCCCTTGAGGACGTCCGGGGAGTACTCCCATGCCCTCGGGAGATGCCCGGTCCTCTTCCCGTAGACGGGCACAGATATCCCGTTCTGACCGCAAATGCGGAGAACCTGGTCCTCCAGGAACGGCTCCAGCTCTTCGACTACAATAACTGCCTTCTTCGAGCGGACGAAGTCGGCGATCTTCTTCTCGGGAAGCGGGTTGGTGAAACCGAGCTTCAGGACCGAAGCTCCGGAGACGAACTCCTTGACGTAAGCGTAAGACACGCCCGACACTATGACCCCCACGTCCCCCTCGCCTTCGACGAAGTTGAAGTCGGATGCTTCGGACATCTCCAGCGCCTTGGCGTACTTGTCCAAAAGGACCTTCCTGTTCTGCTTGGCGAACGCGGGGATGTTGACGAACCTTGCCACATCCTTTTCGAAATGGCCTTTGGGATTGGTAGTCCTGCGAGGACCGAACCTGACCACACCGCGTGCATGGTTCATGCGGGTGGTGGTCCTGAATATCAGCGGCAGCCCCAGCTCCTCCGACACCCTGTACGCCTCCGAGACCATGTCCTTGGCCTCAGCCGGCGTGGAGGGCTCCATCATCGGAAGGAGCGCCAGGGTGGAGTAATACCTGTTGTCCTGCTCGTTCTGGGAGCTGTGCGCGGAGGGGTCGTCGGCGCTCAAGATTAGCATCCCCGCCCTGACCCCGGAATAGGCCAGCGTCATCATCGGGTCTGCTGCCACGTTTAGGCCTACGTGCTTCATGAACACGAAGGACCTGACCCCGGACGACGCCGCGGCGGCCGAGACCTCCATGGCGACCTTCTCGTTGGTCGAGAACTCGAAATACATGCCGGCGTCCGACGATATCTTCTCCAGGATGTTCCCAATCTCCGAGGAGGGGGTCCCTGGATACGTGGACGCGAAGCCCGCTCCGGCTTCAATGAGCCCGCGGACGATGGCCTCGTTACCTAGCAGGAGACTCCTCCCGCCTTCGCTCAACAGATCCGCCATCAGTATACCTCTTATACGTGCGTAACCGGGAACACGGTTATAACCCGTTCGTATCCAGATGGCCTTTTATGAATAGAGCGAATCAGAGCAGAGCAGTTGCTCTGATGTCTCTGATAGACTCTGGACCTGGAACCCTAAGCCTTCAAGTTAAATACGACCGCCCTCTACAGGGTGCAGGCAGAGGTAGCCAAGCTTGGCCAACGGCGCAGGACTTAGGATCCTGTCCCTAGCGGTCCATGGGTTCAAATCCCATCCTCTGCACCTTATGCCACATGGCGCCTTATGAACTTCTCCGTCTTTCCGTACGCCTCGTCGAGGATGTCGATCGGAGCAAGAAGGACCGTACGGAAATGACCGGTGCCGAACTCCTGGCAGAATCCCGAGCCGTGAACGTAGACTACGCCCTCCTCCTTGATCAAATCGAAGACGAAGTCCTTGTCCGAAGCCCACTTCGTGCCCTTGAGGTCCACCTTGGGGAACATGTACAGTGCGCCCTTGGCCCTCCGGGTCTCCAGCAGAGGGATCTCGTTGAGCCTCTTGTAGGTGTAGTCGGCGCGGGCCTTGAGCTTCCTGTTCATGTCGACGATGTAGTCCTGAGGGCCTTCCAAGGAAGCCTTGGCGGCCGCCTGGCACGGGACGTTCGGGCAGATCCTCGCCCTGAACTGCTTCATCATCCCCAGGCGTATCTCGTCCATGAGGCCGCCCCTGTCCATGAAATAGCAGTACCCGACCCTCCATCCGGGCATCAGGTTGACCTTGGAGAAACCGTTGAGGATTATGCGCGGAACGTCGTCGGACAGCCTGGACGCGGAGAAGAACTCCCCGTCATACACTATCTTGTCGTATATCTCGTCCGAAATAAGGGGAATATCGTACTCCGCGGCGATGTCCCCGAACTCTACCATGGCCTTGGGGTCGTACACCGCGCCGGTCGGGTTGTTGGGGTTGCAGACTATCAATGCCTTCGTCCGGTTGGTGATCCTCTTGCGGATCATGTCTGTGTCCGGCCTCCAGTCCTCCTCCTCGATCTGCCGGTACGGGACGGTGATGCCTTCGTAGAAGTTGATGTACTGCATGTAAGAGGGATACCCGGGGCCGGGAACGAGGACCTCGTCCCCTGGCTCTATGAAGGTGCCCATCATCACGTTGATGCATTCGCTCACGCCCGCGGTGACGTACACGTCGTCCTCGGAGATGTCCACGCCGTTCTTCTCCTTCTCCCTGCGTACGATGGCCCGCCTGAGGTCTGGCTGCCCTTGCGAGTCCCCGTAGCCGTTGTCCACTAGGTCCACGGCCTCCCTGAGTGTCTGCTTGAAGTACTCGGGCGTCTCGAAGTCCCACTTGTTAGGATCCCCGATATTGAGGTTGAGGAGCTTCTTTCCGGCTTTGGCGGCCTCGGCGGCAGGCACGGTGACCTCGCGTATGGCATAGTTCATTCCCAAAGACCGTCTGGACGCCTTTATCTGCTTCTTCATGAGCAATCGCTCCCGAATCCTGGCAACGATATTTAAGAAGTGTGAG
Source organism: Candidatus Methanomethylophilaceae archaeon (assembly GCA_017616575.1). GTDB lineage: Archaea > Thermoplasmatota > Thermoplasmata > Methanomassiliicoccales > Methanomethylophilaceae > Methanoprimaticola. The sequence continues at coordinate 316 of JAFZXW010000114.1, read as the reverse complement.
GTGGGGCCGAAGCCCCGGAAAAGAAAGGGGTTTAAGGAGGAAAATCAGTAGGAGATTCCCTGCCAGATCATGGCGTTGGCGACCTTCTCGAACCCGGCGATGTTGGCGCCGGCGACGAGGTTGCCCTCCATGCCGTACCTCTTGGCGGCGTCGGAGGCGTTCTTGTAGATGGTCCTCATGATGTCGTGGAGCTTGGAGTCGACCTCGTCGAAGGTCCAGGAGAGCCTGGCGCTGTTCTGGCACATCTCGAGGGCGGAGGTCGCGACGCCGCCGGCGTTGGCGGCCTTGGCGGGGCCGAAGAGCACGCCGGCCTTCT
>JAFZXW010000113.1 GCA_017616575.1 Candidatus Methanomethylophilaceae archaeon | reverse complement strand
TTTTTCTGGCGGCTTCCGATAACCTTCCGGACTTCGAGACGTCGACGCATACATGGGTCAATCTTTGGCTCTCCAAGCCGTAGTCGTCATACTTCTCGATCGCCCGCGGCAAACTGTAGACCAGGGAGAAACCCAAGCCGACTCCCTCTCCAGCCGGAAGAGGGGGGGCCTTCTCCATAAGGAGCCTCACATCGTGTCCGCCATTCTTCACCAGAGGTGGAAGAAGATGCGCAGTGACATTGTAATAGAAGTCTTCAGAAACGGGGACAAGCGAACGGATGTCAAACCCGTCCTTCAAGGCATGGAAGAGCAATGCGGCTACGAGGGCATCGCACCTCTCGGTAAGAAGGCATTCGGAATACTCCCTCTGAACCGTGAGCGAAACCTCGTGATGCTCGACGGCAGACGCTATGACCTCGTCTATCCCGCAAACGAGACTCGCGAACTCGCCATCGGAATCAATACGTATCCATTTGATGACCAGTTCGTTGGATTGACCATCGGCCCTTGACGTGCTCGTACCCCCATGACGCGACCTGCGCCGAACCTCCCCTGTGAATCGGCAGATTTAACCGAAGTCATACCGAGGTATAATCTATTAAAATAATCCTACTTTAGCATCCGTTTCCTGTATTTGAGGATAAAACTGCAACAAAGGCGTGTTCAGGCGACATGTTGCGATTTTCGATAATGAAGGGGCGATCCCTGACGGTTTCATCGAACCGTGCCAAAACATTTCCTGATTCTGATTCCACAAGACTCTCCGCCGACGAGACGGGTGCTTCCCTTCGCGTCTCCCCAATGAAATCAGTTCAAGCAGTCCTGAACGCGCCTGCCACATAGGATAACATAATAAACGACGATTCGCTGGACGCCACGGCAGGAGTTCCCATGGCCCGGACCACACCAGACGACCTTACGGACGACGGCACTGACGAATCCCCGAATCAGGAAGGCGCCCCATATGCGATAAAACAATTCGATGCCATACGCCTGAAAGGGACGAGGGAGAAGAAGGAGGGGCTCATGGGCCTCATAGAGCCTTATGCGACCCCGTCCTGCCCTGAAGCCATGGTCCGCATGTCCGTGATCTATCAGAACGGGTACGGGGTGGAACATGACCTGGACAAGGCGATAGAATGGGCCAGGAAGGCCTCTGACGCAGGATACGAGCTAGGGACCTCCAAACTATACGACCTCTTGCTTCTCAGGAATTCTCCCGGCGACAAGGAAAGCATCATAGGTATTTTTGAAAACTACGACGAAATAGAATCCGAATACCTGAAAATCCGTTTAGCCGAAGCCTTCCTCGAAGGATACGGAACGGAAAAGAATTCCTCCAAAGCCCTGGGACTTCTGGAAGGCATGAAAAAGAAGAACGTCAGGTGGAGCAAGCTCACATGCAAATCGATGCTGGAAGCCTACGGCATCGGGCCGGATGCCTTCGATGCCATTTCAATGACGGGGATGTTCGAGTCCGACCTGGGATCCCTTAAGGCGTTGCCGTCCGATTGCGGAGAACGCCTCTCGGCCGGGCTTATAACGTCCTTCGCCGGATTCGAACCCGATTACTGCGTCTCCGGAGGATGCCCTGGAGATGTCCTGAGCGTGGCCAGGTCAGACTGTCAAACGCTTTTGGACCTCTTGAATTCCAGACATGGAGGCTGGGGCCTCCTGATATCTCCTCAAAATGTGTCCAAGCTCCTCAATGCCATAGTCTTCTCCTGCAAGAATGACGACTCCGTGTCCGAAAAAGACCTGGAATCCCTGTTCATGGGCCTCGACGTCGACAATAAGAACCTCAAGATCGAACACGAAGGCCTCTATGCGTTCCTGTCCATGTTCGACAAGATCTGCAAGACCCACGACATCAGATACTTCGTATCGTGCGGAACGCTTCTCGGGGCCTGCCGCCACCAAGGGTTCATCCCTTGGGACGACGACGTGGACCTGTATATGATGCACGAAGACTACGAGAAGCTTGAAACCCTGATGAAGAACGACAAGCAGCTGAGGACCAACAATTCCCTTTACCGCTCTCTGCTTGACGGAGGGGTCAACAAGGCCCATCAACTGGTCATGAAAGACAAAAGATACGGATGCCTGCGCGTTGGCCTGATTCTCTACGACTACGTGAGGTCGTCCGACGAAACCGGAAAGGAAGCGTATCTCACATACATGAATAATCTGCGCAAAGAAGTGGACGCCTTCACCCAGGAGGACTGCGACAAGAACACGAACCCTTTGACGGACCCGCGCATCGAAGCCGTGTACCGCAGGTCGGAGAAAGAGTTCAGGATCGTCCTCGGGGGAGAGGAGAAGGAAGGGGTCGCGCTCACCATGGACAACCCCGTGAGGCATATCGACAGGAAATTCTTCGAATACAGCGATTTCTTCCCTCTGAGAAACGTAAGGTTCGGACCTCTGTCCCTCCCTGGGCCCAACAACCCGAAGAAGATCCTGAGCTCCCTTTACGGCGACTACATGTCCTTCCCGCCGAACACCATGGACCGCGTCCACTTCGTGATCGACGACGCGACCGCGGAGAACATAAAGAACGGAATCAAGGCCATACGGGATTTGGAGGAATCCATCGACAGGGGGCGCTTCAATCGGAATGCGGCGCGAACCTCTTGTCGATCTTGCTCAAGACGTCCCCGGTCCTGATGTACTCCATGATGCGGTCGTAGTCCTGGATGTAATCCACCTCGGCCCAGAACATGTCCGAGACGTCGACCACGTATACCGGGTCCTCGTCGATGTACTCGTAAAGGACGTTCTCCCACCACAGGTCGTACTTCTCGGCCTTGACCATGGACTCGAGACGCTCGGCGAACGTTGAAACCTTGCAGGCAGATATCTTAGCCAGGCCCACGTACTCGTGGGTCCTCTCTCCGATCTTCAGGTCCTTTCCGTATCTCTTGATGCATCCATCCTCGACATAGAAGAAATAGTCCCCCACCTCGTACCTGGACCGGTCCACGACCATGACCATATCCCTGCGATCCTCCAGGAGACGGTCTATGAGGGGCTCCTCCCAATACACGTCAGCGTTCCCGATTATCACGTCCTCCCCGTCGGGAAGATGCTTTCTGCCCACCCATAACGAGCCTAGGCTGTTGGTGACGGAATAAAACGGGTTGTAACTATAGTCCACGTCGTAATCCTTCAGCACCTCGCGAATGAACTCGCAACCGTACCCGAGGACTATAGAAACATCGATCCCACGGCTCTTCAGAATCCTCACGGTGTGCTCGATGATGGGCACGCCGTCTATCTCCAAGGTGCACTTCGGACGCTTGAAATGCCTGCTTATCCTCGTCCCCTTTCCGGCTGCTAGAAGAATGGCCCTCATGTTAACCTCGATAATATTTCAATATAAGATCGGTGTCGAACGGCTCCATCAGCAATGAGCGGCCGTCATCATCCAGGACGTCGAACAGCCTGTTGACGTCGTCTATGGACTGCTTCAACCTTTCCTTCGTCTCCGAGACGATGAAGAACCTGCAAGCGATCTGCTTCAAAGTCCCCACGTCTTTGACTTCCGCGCCCGGGAGATAGCTCGGGTTGACATGTACGACGTCGTCCAGCTCTTTAATCTCGTCTAAGCCGACGAACCCGGATATCCTGCCGGGGTTCATCAGCACCGAAAGCTTGCATCCCATCTTCCCATGCAGGAACGGATCGGCTTTCGAGGACAGGTCGAAATCGGCCATTCCTTCCCCCAAAGCAAACCTCACCATCATCTCTTTGGCGTCTATCCCGCAAGTCTCGGCTATGATGTAATGCTCCTGCGCCCCGTTCAGCCTGTATCCGGACTCGTAAAATCTGAGGACGCCGCCGTCCTCGAATCCCTGCAGGAACATCACCCCGTTCCTCACGCCGGACCTGAGGAACATCTCCTTAACCATCTCGTCCTCGCCGCCGTCTATGAACTCGCGGGTGAACCTGGAAGGGAATATGTACGATGTCGGAAGCTGCGCCATCGAGGCCCTCTGATGGTTGGTGTAACGGTCGCAGACCCCTAGGAATACCGGGTTGCCGTCTTGGAAGGCATAATAGGCAACGACCTCCTGCCCGGTAAGATACCTCTCCACCAGGACCTTGTCGCAATCGGAATAAGCCAAAGCCGAGGAGAACGCCTCGGGAAGGTCGTCCGGGGAATAGCACACGCGGATCCCGCGGGACCCGCTGCTGTCCTTGGGCTTGACGATCAGGGGGAACCTCTCCCCCTTGAGGGAATCCAGGTCGTCCATGCCATAGAGCCCCCCTTGCGTCGAGGGGACGTCGTTGGATATGCAAAGCTCTTTGAACGCATGCTTGTCCGAAAACAAGTCGAAAAGACGCTTGTCGGCATAGCAAGGAAGGCGGAGTTCCTGGCACACCCTCAGGTAAGAGCCCATCAGCTCCTCGACTGCGCCGAGAAGCACCCCGTCCACCTTTTCCTCGCGGGCTGCCTGCACTATCGCTTGAACGTCAGTCCCGTCCATGTCATATGACTTGTCTGCGAACCTTTTCGCATACGCGCGGGGATTCACATCGACGACCACCGTCTCCACGCCCATCTTCCTGGCAGTCTCGACAGCGCCTGCAGTGGCCGAATTGCCACCTATGATCATCAATTTGGACATGACTTGCAATAACATAGGACGATACAACTATTAAGTTATGCCAAACGGCCGACCTCGAGAATCCTGTCCCTTGGCGATGGCCTCCCTGATCGCCTCGAGGCTCTTACCCCATCTCACCGGCTCCTTCTTGCACGCCTTGGACATCCATCTCTCGGCCATCAGGAGGTTCTTGGGGACCCCCCTGCCGAACCTGTAAATGTTACCTAGGCGGCCCATGGCTCCGGAGTTCCCGGCATCCGCCAGCCGGTAGGCGATGTTCATCATCTCGCGGTTGTACTCGCGGTCTTCCAAAGACCACAGAACGTCGAAGAGCTCCAGCGCGGCGGAGTCCATGTCCTCGTCGGCGGCCTTCCTGAACCACTCCGCGGCCGCAAGAGGGTCGCGGTCCACGGCCGTGCCGTCGCGGCACATGCGGCCCATGCAGACGTAGCCGTACCTCGAACCCTCGTCGCACAGCCTGGATGCCCTCGCCAGCAAGTCCTGGCGCGCCTCTTCCATGTCGGACTCGGTGACTGCGTCGCAGAGGTCGGGAGCCCAGGATGGATCCAGGTCGGCCGCCTTGGAGAGCCATTTGACCGCGATATGAAGGTCCTGGTCCACGCCCCTTCCATATCTGTACATCCTTCCGAGGCGGCCCATGAACGGGATGGACTCGGCCTCCGCGCCTGGGCGGGCCAGACCCAGGAGGCCCCTGTCGTATTCCGGCTCGTTGATCACCCACAATATGTCGAAAAGCTCGAGAGGGGCCCATTCGAGCTTCGCGTTCACGGCCTTCCTCATCCACCTCGCGGCGGTGCGCAGATCCTTCTCGACCCCTTTCCCGTCGCGGTACATGCGGGCGATGTACCCGAAAGCGTACTTGGAGCCCCTGTCGACACGCGCTTGACATCTGCTCATGGCCTCTTTATAGCATTCCTCGTCGTCGGTGCTCAGGAGCATGTCGCACAACTCTGGAAGCCATGACGGGTCCTTGTCCGTGGCGGCCCTGAACAATGACAAAGCGGCCTCCGTGTCCTTCGGAACCCCCTTACCGAACCTGTTGGCGCGGCCCAGACGCACCATCGCCGACATGTCGCCCGCCTCCAGCAGGGGGTCTAACAGGGAGATCATCTCAGGATACTGGCTCTCGTCCTCCATCGACCATAGGAGGTCGAAAAGCTTGATCCTGGACGTTGTGAACCCGTTGGCCACCTCGTCCCTGAGGGCATCCGCAGACACCTTCCAATACCTGACGGCGCTGTCGCGGTCCTTCGGGGCTCCCCTGCCGGAATTGAACGAACGAGCGACACGGAACGCGGCATGCATCTCCCCCTCGTCCGCATATGGGAGCAACTCGGAAAAAGCGGAAGCCATCTTGGCCGGATTTCCGCTCTTCCATGCTGAATCGAACTCCGAAGCGGCGTCGAAGACCTTCCCGACCCTGACGAAATCATCATCGCCCTTGGAGACGAACCTCTCGAAGACGGGCTCGAAGTAATTGTCGTCCCTCTTCGAATGCAGATACCACAAGTACCTGTCCTTGAACCTCTCGTAAAGCCCTATGTCGTAGACCTCTCCGAAACGGTCCAGACGGTCGATCGAGTCCAAGGTCATCATGTTCCTGATGCACTTGTCGCAACGGCAGCAGTTCTCGAACGAAGTGGTGCAGGAGGTCAGATACCTCTGCGCGTAGACGAAGTCGGAAATCTCCACTATCTTGTCGAACCTCGACACCGTCGGCGCCTCGATGTATATCCTCAAGCTGGATGTGCTGAGGCAGTCGGTGGTAAGGAGCTCGTAACGCGAAGGGGGGAAGGAAAGGTGGCCCTTCAGCGAGAAACCGGTCACGTAATCCACACCTGAAGAGGCGTAGAAGTAGTACTTCCAAAGCTTCTTCAGGCACAGGATGGCGAAGGCCGAGGTGAAGCTATGGGAGAAATAATGGTTCTGATGCAGCGCCTCGTCCACGTTGGAATCGGTCTCCACCAGCGGAAGTCCCAAGTCCGCGGCAGCCTTGCGCGCACGGGCGTACAGCCCCTTGCGGACCTTTTCGGCGCCTTCCAGCCTGTATATGTCGTTGAATGCGCCCACGTTGTTGATGCAGAGGTGAGTCAGCCTGAAGTCCTCGTCGGGATAGTCCAGATGCCTCTTCACCGAATGCATCGAATCCACGCCGCATGACAGCCCGGTGCCGACGGCGGTGCCGCCTCCGACGCTGGACGCCGGCTTGAGCAGTAGCCTTATCGGACTGCCTCCGTTCTTCACGAAGGGCGGAAGGAACTGCTCTTTGATGTTGTAGTAAAGGTCGTTGGAAACAGGGACGTCGGACCTTATGTCGAACCCCTTGCTCACTGCCATTCTGAGAAGGAGCGCCACGAACGCGTCGCACCTCTCCGTCAGAA
>JAFZXW010000112.1 GCA_017616575.1 Candidatus Methanomethylophilaceae archaeon | reverse complement strand
CTCCTTCACCGTGGATTCGATAGGCAAGGAGGCATTCAAGGACTGCACCAGCCTTGTCTCCGTCGACCTCGGGGGGGGGGGGGGGTCGGAACCATAGGAGCCAAGGCCTTCGCGAACTGCTCTTCCCTGTCCGATGTCGTCATTGGGGACGGAACCACGAAGATAGGGGACTACGCGTTTTACAAGTGCACCGCCTTGACCAGGATAGACGTCCCGGCCGGGGTCAAGGTGGCATCCCACACGTTCACCGGCCTGAAGTTCTCTGACGGCACCGCGGAGCTCGGATATGCGGACCTTCCCGGCGGGGTGTTCATAGGCTCCGGCGACAAGACCCTGACGCTTTCCTCCATCGAAGACGGCGACGAGTTCGAGTACGGGGGGCTGTCCTACAGGGTGGTCTCCGCCGACGCCCGCAAGGCGCAGCTCATAGGGTGCGCGGACCCGGTGGCCTCGCTTTCGGTTCCCGGGACCGTCCGTTGCCACGGATATGTGGTCTCCGTGACGTCGGTAGCGGCGAAGGCGTTCTACGGCTGCTCCGGGCTGGCGTCCGTCGACCTCGGAAGGGTGGAGTCCATAGGGACCAAGGCCTTCGCGAACTGCGCCGGAATCACGGAGCTCGTGGTGCCGGGCACCGTCGTCAACGTGGGGGATTATGCCTTCTACGGCTGCTCCGGGCTCGTCAACGTGGTCCTGGGCGACGGCCCGGAGGCCTTGGGCAAGGATGCGTTCGGCGCATGTCCCTGCATATCCTTCCTGGACGTCGGCGACGGCATAAGCTCGGTCGGTACGGATGCGTTCAAGGGGTACGTCTTCTATGATGCCTCGGGGAACGCCATCAACCCAACAGCCGAGAACCTTCGCGGCCATGCGTTCACGGGGTCCTCCCGTGTCCTGATCATGGTCGTCTGAAACCAGAGGGGCCGGAAGGCCCCGTCCTTCATATGGTCGGAAAGCGGACGTTTTCCGACCAAATCCCGCTTATAATTAAGGGACTTCGTCCTCCGTTCTTTTGCTTTTAACTTAACTTTCCCTCGATTTAGACTATACCCTCATTCTTTATGACTGCGTGGAACGCCTTTGTCCGAGCGGGTCTTCCGCGGCCTCGTGTCCTTCTTTCCCGGAGGCCTGCCTTTCCTCTTTATCTCCACCGGCACGATCGGCTTCTCGATTATCCCGAACCTCGACAGGATCTCCGCGTCTACGAGCGGGAGCCTGTTCATCTCCCACTCCTCCGAGTCGTCGATGCGCACCATCTTTGCCTTCTCGACGAAGTTCATGGCGGTCTTGAATGTCCAAGAACAGGTCTTCTCGTCGTCCTGGAACGCGTTCAGCATCCTCGAGCCCATCAGCGCCGCGAGGAAGTCCACGAACTCCGACCCGATGTCGGAGTAGTCCTTGTTCACTCTTGTGTCGTCCATGTCCAGCTCGGTCTGGTAGAACTTGAAGAGAAGCTCTATGAGCCACCTCTCCTGGTAGATGGTGTATATCCTCGAGGGCGGGGCGTCCAGGTCGCATTGGAACACGAACGTGCCGAACTCCCTCCTCAGCGGTTCCAGATCGCCTATGCCCCCGCCGTCCTGATGGTCCAGGAGATACTGCTCCTCCTCTTCCTTCGCCCTCTGCACGTCCCTGAACGAATACATCCAGAAGCCTTCCGCCTCAACCTTCCTGCATTCGACTGGGCCCTCGTCGAAGAAGGTCCTGTCGAACGAGTACATGTCGAATTCGCCGATCAGGGCGGAGTCGCTCTTGAGGGGAAGCAGGTAGTGGAGCTCCTTCCTGTCCCCTATCGCTTCCTTCACAGCGGACAGGGCGAAGCCCCTGTCCGCCACTATGAGCCCTGATCCGATCCTGTTCGTCTCTATGAAGTCCTTCACCGCCCTCGCGTCCACCATGTTGCCCGGATAGATCTTCGAGCATACCGGCTCCCTGCGGTCGGGGTCGTAGGCGTACATGATAAGGGAGTCCTTGTGCTTCCTGGCGGACGTCTTCCTCGACACCTGGGACAGTGTGTCCACGCGGCTGTGGTTGCGCTTCAGGCACCCGTCTATGACCAGCGTGCCGTTGTGCTCCAGCCTGGCCACGCGCTCCCTCATGAACGCCCTGATGCGGGAGTACTCCTTGCCCAGGTTCTCCTGCTCCGCGCATACGTCGTTCTTGCCCAGGCTGACGCCCGGATACATCACGGAGAGGTAGGACTCGAGGTATCTGTCCCGGAGATGGTAGTCGCGCACTCCCGGATAGCACGCCCTCAGCGCCGCCATGCAGTAGATCTGCGCCGACTCCTCCTCGTTGTAGTGCTTGAGGAGCATGTCCAGCACGTCCGAGTTGAGCATGTCGCACAGCCTCACCCTGCCGTAGTACTTTATGTCGACCCTCCCTGCGGAGCCCGTTCTTCTCAGCGTCTCGTCCGGAACGTACCTCCCGTCCACGATGCTGCCGATGTACCCGCCGTCGACGGGCACCCTCCTCCCGTCCACGTTCCTGCATCCGACGCGCTGCCTCACCCTGTAGCCGCTTCCGCTCGGGACGACGACCGTGTTCTTCGGTCTGGGGACGGCTCTGATCTCTGCTGGCACCGACATTATTATCGATATATAGTATAGGCTACTATATATATAAACTTATTTATTATAGCCTATACGACAAGCGAAGAAAGTCAGTCGGACGGGGTGTTCGGGCGACTGAAATTGCTGTATTCTCGTTACGAAACAAATCAAAATGCCCTGGAACGAAGCGGTCACGCCGAAAAATAGCAGGGTCAGATAGGATCAGCTTTGATGAATGTGGGGGAGTATAGGCTAAATCAAGGGAAAGTTATGTTTTAAAGAAGAAAAATATGCGGGTACGTCCGAGCCTTCTTGCCTCGTTCTGACGGATTCCTTTTCGCCTCGAGGGCTGTTATACAAATATCGGAAACCGTTTTCATATGGAGCATAACATTGTCAACGAGTTGTGAGTGGAGCAAACGCCTATATGGAAGATGGAAGTTAGAAAGCATGACGGGGATGCAACAAGAATATATCAAAATCAAACCCGAAGCAGAATCTGATGGCGAGCGCATCGATAAGGATCTACTAGGGCTCATCGGGAACCGCCCCGACAGCGCCTGCGAGATGTAGAAGTCGGGGCATTCGGCCGCCTACCTTAAGGAGCACGGATACGCGCTCGCCGAACTGGTGGATGCCGGTTACACACTAGGCCAGTTCAGGCAGGCGGGATACGGCGTAACGGATCTCAGGGATTTCTTTGCTTTGAAAGAGCTTATAGACGCGGGTTTCGGGCTCAACGAGATCGGTAAGCTGTCTGTGGACGAATTGAGGGACGTCCATCCTCCGATTGCGGACCTCTGGAATTCCGGGCATTACTATCCTGCGGTCGTGCTTCGGGAGGCAGGTTATTCCGCAGAGGAGATGAGGAAAGCTTGCTATTCCGCCAAGACGATGCTGGAGTTAGGTTATAACGCGAGAGAGCTCAGAATCGGCGGGTACCCCGCATGGGATCTCAAGCGTGCGGGACTACCTTTAGGGGAGATTGTTGATGCGGGCTATACTGCAATAGAACTTAGAGAGGCAGGTTATACCGTAAAAGAACTCAGAGAGGTTGGATGCCCCGACACGCCGTTGTATTACAGGAATGGGGGGTATTCCGCCAGGGAGCTTAGAGACGCGGGGTATTCCGCCAGGGAGCTCAGGGGCGCGGGGTATTCCGCCAGGGAGCTCAGGGGCGCGGGGTATTCCGCCTGGGCTCTGAAGGACATCGGATACGTCCTCAGCGACCTTAGCGATGCGGGGTATTCCGCCAAGGACCTCCGCGATGCGGGGTATTCCGCCAAGGTTCTG
>JAFZXW010000111.1 GCA_017616575.1 Candidatus Methanomethylophilaceae archaeon | reverse complement strand
GGCGTCATCATAATCCAGGATTACGCGTTCTACGGATGCAAGTCGATAGAGAGCCTCGATATCGAAGCTGCGTATATGGGCGCCAGCGCGTTCAGCGGATGCGTCGGCTTGAAGCATGTGGCCTTCGGAGAGACGTACGACATCGGGAGCAACGCGTTCTACAGATGCAGCTTCTATGATGAGACAGGAACAGTAAGGCTGGACCCTGTTGCCGAGAACCTTTCCGGAAGCGCCTTCTCCGGCGTGTACAGCAAGCTCGTGCGTGAAGTGGCCGTCGGAGACAGGTTCGTCTATGGCGACTACGGATACACGGTCACGTCCGTGGAGGGCCTCACCGTGGAGGTGGACGTCTTCAACGTGGTCAAAGACTGCGACGTCCCGCCCGAGGTCGTCTACCTCGGAAAGGAATACACCGTGACCTCGATGAACACCGACGGGCTGCCGCAGTGCGAGACGATAACCCTGCCCCCGACCTTGACCGTGATAAACGGCAAGATGGAACAGAAAAAACTGGTGACATTGATACTCGGGTCCGACGTCTCCTTCACAGACCAGTGGCACAACGAGCTGAGGATCAAGACCCCCGCCTACGGGACCTTGTACCACCAGGCGACCATGTCCGCCGGAATGTACTGGGCCCACACCCCGGGTGGAGATTTGCAATACGTGTCTCCGTAAACTCCTTCGCCGCCTCCCGGGGCGGCACCCTCATCCTTCTTAATACCAAGAACCCGTTAGGCATTCCGCCGACAGAATCGGCAAAGGCCGATACTATGAAAGGAGACGTCTCCACCCTGAGGAAGATATGCCGCTACGCCTCGTCCGTGATGCTGGCGGGCACGTTCGTCTTAGGGGCCGTGCTGGCCTGCACCCTGGCCTTGGGCGCCGCCGCGGCCGCCGGGATCGGATGGGCCTCGGACGCGCTGTCGTCCTGGATGGGGATCGGCATGTCCTCGGCCGCCGGAACCGCAGCGTTCGCGGAGCTGGCCATGATACTCGTCCTGGCCACGGTCACCGTCTTTTCGGTGTACCGCGTGATGAGGTCGATGCATACCGACCACAGCCCGTTCAACGACAGGAACGTGGATTCCATGAGGATGCTGTCCAAAGCCTACCTGGCGTTCGCCGTCCTGCTGGCGATCACAGAATGGTTCGCGCACGGCAGCGTCGTCGGCGTGCTGTTCCTGTTCTTCGGCCCGGTGATGGTGGGCGTGGTGGTGTATTGCCTCGCGCTGGCCTTCCGCTACGGCGGCATACTGCAGAAAGAGTCGGACGAGACCCTCCGAGGCGGAAATGACGATAATACTCAGGCTGGACAGGGTCATGGCGGACCGGAAGATGTCCCTCAACCAGCTCGCGGAGAAGGTCGGCATATCCAACGTGAACCTGTCCAACATCAAGACCGGGAAGATCTCCGCCATACGCTTCTCTACGCTAAACGGGATCTGCAAGGCCCTCGGCTGCCAGCCGGGGGACATATTGGAGTTCGTCGAGGACGACGAGGATTCACGACTCCGACGACAGCTCCCTCTCCATCCTCCTCTTCCCGAACAGGACGGAGTCCATGAACGCCACCCACAGGACCTCCACGACAATCGAGGTCGCGATGGCCACCATCGCCAGCGGGGCGAGCCCGGTGGGGCCGAGGACGGCCATGCAGGTGGCGATGGCTATCCCCTTGTTCTTGTAGGACGCCATGAGTATGTCGGTGACCCTCTGGGACCAGTGTATCCCCGCGCCCTTCTCCACCTTCTCCACGGCGATCCCCAGCCCGAAGGACCTCAGTGCGGCTATCAGGAGGAAGGCTGCGAATATCCACGCGTCCCCGGCGAACACCGTCGACCCGACGGACAGCCACACCAGCAGGAATATGCAACAGTTCAGGAACACCGCCATGTAGTCCTTGTTCATCTTCACCTTGGTCAGGAGCCTAGACGCGGCCAGCGGGACGGCTATCAGCTCCACGACCGTGATGAAGACGTTGGTCATGTCCACGACCTCGCCGAGGGCCAGCCAGACGATGAACGGTATCCATGCCAGCGAAAGCACGTAGACGACGATGGTCCCCCTCATGGCGTGCTCCATGTCCCCGTTCAGGATGTACGATAGCGGGCCGACGGAGGCCGCGAACGGGGTGGCGGCTATGAACACCAGCCCCATCGCCTGCACCCCGAAATCCGTGTCCTTCAGAAGAAAATACCCGGCGAGAGGTATCAGGGACGAGACCACCAATCCTAGAAGCGCCGCCCTGAGGACCGACTTGTAATGGGTGACGGGGTTCAGGTTGCTGTAAGGTATCCTGGAGAGGGAGACGGTGAGCATCACCGCCAGGGTTATCACGGTCAGATTGGAGCGCACGTCGGCGGTAAGGGCCCCGCCCGGGAACGCGCCTCCGAAGTTCGTCGCAAGGGCGACTGTCAAGGCGAGGGTCATCATGAACGCGCTGCTCTTCAGCAATCTGATCGCCGACATCGACGATGCATAGGGGGCGTTCATTATAAAATTAACGATAATCATTAAAAATTTAATTGGAATCAATATGCCATCGTTATATAGAGCGAGGACATGCGCAACCTTATGCCCGGAGTGAGGCCCGTCAAGGCCGGATGGTACAACGTCTTCAGGCCGTGGACCCTCCACGGGGCCGTCGTCCCCATCCTTATAGGAGGGGCCGTAGCCCTCCACGACGGCGTCTTCGACCTGCCGATATTCCTTCTTGTGCTGGCCGGCGGTATCCTCTTGATCGGCAGCCAACATCCTGAACACCTACGGGGACTTCAAGAAGGGCGTGGACACCGTGGAGAACGAGGTCCGCTCCCCCGAGCTCGTCACCGGGAAGCTGAAGCCCAAGTCGGTCCTGAAGACGGGGGCGGCCTGCATCGGGGCCGTCTGCCTCATAGGGATCGTCCTGCTCCTGCACGCAGGATGGCCCATCCTCGTATACGGCGTGCTTGGCGTCATAGGCGCCGGGACGTACACCGTGTGCGGGTCCTACAAGTACTTAGGCTTAGGACAAGCCAGCGTGTTCCTGATGATGGGGCTGCTGATGCCCCTGGGGACGTACTGCGCCATGAGCGGGGAGCTGTTCTGCCTGGAGGTCCTCCTGCTCTCCCTGCCCAACGCGTTCATGATAACCGCCGTCCTCGCCGGGAACGAGATGCGCGATTACGACGAGGACAGGAGGAGCGGCGTCGGGACCCTGTCCCAGCACCTCTCCTACGAGAACGGGATGAGGCTGTACCTGTTCGAGAACATCGTGGCGTTCCCGCTGCTGGCGGCGCTGATAGCCCTGGGATGCGCACCTTTATGCACCGCCCTGGCATTCCTGACGCTGTACGACCTCCTCAGGCTGGTCCAGAACAGCAGGCTCGCCCCGGCCGACGCGCATGCGGGCTTCATGCTGGTGCCTCTGGCATTCAAGCTGAACTGGCACTTCGGCGTCCTCCTGACGGCGGGATACCTGATCCAATACTATGCGCTGCCCCTGGTGATGTGAAATGACGGAAGAAGAGCTCAAGAAAGGCAACCAGTTCGAGGGCAAGGAGGAGTACATCAAGGACGTGTTCACCGAGATCGCCGACTATTACGACGAGATGAACGACATCATGTCCATGGGGATGGTCCAGGGCTGGCACAAATTCATGATGAAGAAGGCCGGCGACATCTCCGGCAAGAGGTGCCTGGACGTGGGCACGGGGACCGGCGAGATCGCCTTCCATGTCGCAAGGACCGCCGGAGCCGGGTCCACCGTCGTGGGGGTGGACATAACCCCCAAGATGCTGGAGATGGCCGAGAAGAAGGAGAAGGAGATGGACCTCCCCGTGAAGATCGACTGGAGGGTCGGGGACGCGCTGGACCTCGACTTCGAGGATGGCTCCTTCGACCTTGTGACGTCCGGATACATGCTCAGGAACGTCACGGACATCCTCAAGGCGGTCTCCGAGATGCACAGGGTCCTCGCCCCCGGAGGGAAGGTCGTGGTGGCCGAGCTCTCCAAGCCCAAGAACAGGGTCGTCCGCTTCTTCTACAACATCTACATGAAAAGGGTCAAGAGGTACGGCCGGAAGTACGATAAAGGAAAATCCATAGACGGGAGGCAGTCCGCATACCAGTGGCTGACCACCTCCATAGAAGGATTCCCCTACGGCGAGGACATGGTCAAGATCTTCAAGAAGGCCGGATTCGAGGACGCCAGGTTCTACGTCAAGTCTTTCGGCGCGGTCAACATCTACGTGGGATCCAAATGAGGGGGTACTCCCTCTACATCTTCGACTTCGACAACACGCTCTTCGACACGAGCGCCGGGATCAAGGAGATCCTCAGACACGCCTTGCCGTCGGTCGGCGTGGAGTACGACGACTCCATGTTCCCGTGCTTCGTCGGCTTGACGATGGAGCAGGTCTTCGACGGGTTCGTGAAGGACGAGTCCAAGCGCGAGACGTTCTACGAGGAGTTCATGAAGGTGGTCCGCAGCGACGTATACCTGAGCGCGGTCCCCTTCCCGGAGACGGAAAAGGTGCTCCGGGAGCTGAAGGCACGCGGGAAGCACGTCGCGATCGCCTCCGGGAAGCAGAGGCGCAAGATCGAGAGGCTGATGAAAATGCACGGCATGGGCGGAATCGCGGAGACGATAGTGGGGTACCACGACACCCGCCGCCACAAGCCGTGCCCCGACCCGATACTCCTGGCGATGTCCCGCTTCGACGTCCGCCCCAGGGACTGCGTTTACGTCGGAGACAGCCCACAGGACCCCGTGGCCGCCAAGGCCGCCAAGATCGACTCAGTGATCGTCCGCAGGAGCGACGGCCTGGCGCCGGACGGGATACCCTGCACATGGAGGATCGAGTCGCTTGAGGAGCTCCTCGACGTCCCTGGGAATTGAGACGGGCGAGCAGCTCGTACGCAGGCTCGTATCCGACCGACGCGGCACGGGAAAGCCATCCTACGGCCTCCTCGAACCCCATGCCGACGCCGCCGGAGAGCCCCATCACGCCGAGGTTGTACATGGCGACCGGCTCCCCCTGGTCCGCGGCCTTTCTAAAACGCCTCTCCGCCTCTTTGGAGTCCCCGGAATCCATGGCGACGGTCCCCAGCAT
>JAFZXW010000110.1 GCA_017616575.1 Candidatus Methanomethylophilaceae archaeon | reverse complement strand
GCCCGCCGTAGGCCAAGGGGGCTGGAATCCCGCGCAATCAAAGGTCCAACCCGTACAGAAAACAAACAAGTCCGCGCAGGATCCCGCCGCCGATCCGGCCGTTTCCAAAACGGAAACGGTTCGCATGAAGGATCCCGGGACGCAGGCGCCCAAGAATCCTTACGGCCCCCAGTCAATCGAAAGCGTTGCCCTGACGTTCGACGGCAACCCGCAGGACGCCTTCGAGGACATACAGGCGGACATCGAGGCCTACAGGTCGTCGGATGACCCGGAGGAACGCGCTAGAATCCTGACGAGGAGGTTCGAGGCCATCAAGAGGGTCAGCATGCCCTACAGCGTGGAGAGGGGCGGAAGCATCAGGGCCCCCTACGGGGACTTCACGCTTCTCTCGAGGATGACGAACGATTTGGTGTCCTCCGGAAGATTCACGGTAGAGAGCCAAGACGCCGTTTTCCGCTACACCGTGGATAGCGACTACATCAACAGGATGCTGTACGACACCGACAATTATGCGAGTCTGTTGGCGGCTTCCGGCATCCCACCGGAGTCGCTGACCCTGGGGGCAGACGACATCCGCCTGATAGACGAGGCGATATCCTTGGGCAAGACCGAGGAGCCCATGATTGTATTCAGGGGACTTACTGATAGTCCGCTGGGGATTCCGTTGGAAAGAATCACGGACAGGTTGGTGGAGGAAGGATTTGAGTGGACGACGGAAGGATTTGAGTCTTGCAGCTTGAATCCGAGACGGGCCGATGCGTTCGGGAAGGAGCTTAGGATGTGCTACATTGTGCCTCCGTCTGAAGGTGTCGGCATCTATATAGGAGAGGGAACGTATCGTAGCGATGGACACAGTCTATCAGACATTTCAGGCCAGAAGGAGTTCTTGACGGCAAGAAACATTCGCAAAAAGGTGATAAAAGTCAAAAACATAGGGCCTGGACGTAAAGAAGTAACAGCAGTCATCATACCACCGACGGGGAGATATAATGGACCACGAGAGATGGAAACTCATCATTCCGGATGAAGTCGAGAAGGCCAGAATGATGGTTCGCAGAGCCGTGAAGGATTCTATGCCCTCCTTTGACGGTTCTTGCTGGAAAGTCAGCGATCCCTCAGTCAGGTTAAGTCCAGAAATCAGGAAGTTCCAGGAGGATCTCGGTATACCTCCGGGAATCGGGAGTCGCGAAATCACCGAGGAGGAGGCCCGCGAGTTCTTCCGCCTCCACGGTTGCGACCTGCCTGAGGTATACCCCGAGTCCGACGACTGCTGGGAGAGCACATTCGACGGGATGGACCTGCTTCCCCACCGCTTCTACGACGGGAGTCCGTTCGAGTCCGTCCGTCTGGGCGTGGTGTCCCGCGACGAGGCCAAGGCGATCTGGGATTAGTTCGGGGTCGAGTGGCCTGGGGACGACTGGTCGGACTTCGGGCCCGCACGAGTGTCCAATGCCCTACCAGCACCCTACCAGTTTGGTATCCTTTCCGCAGGAACGTCCGAGCCTCCGCCGCCCCTAAATCCCTTCCCTTCCTTCCTGCCTGCGTCGCAAGGCGGTTTTCCTCAGTGCATCCGTCCGCCTGCGGCTTCCTTATCTGTCTTGCATCAGACAAATCCGTATGCCGTGTGTCCACATGCCACGGGAGCTTCCTTCGCCTCTGTTCGAGGTCGGACATCCGTCCTCTTCGGCGGGCCCCGGATTGCCCCTAAATAACGCGCGAATCATAGCTAAGGCCACCGTAACGGAGGGTAGACCGTGGCAGACACGCAGACTCAGGATCCCGGAAATGGCCAGGGCGCAGCGCCCGACCAGGCGCAGGCGCAGGACCGGCCGCAGCAGGTGACCTTCACCGAGGACCAGCAGAGGGCGCTGGACGAGATAATCGGCAAGCGCATCGGCGAGGTCCGGGCCAAGCACGAGGCCGAGGTGAGGGCGCTCAAGGAGGACCACGCGAAGGCCCTCCGGAGGGCGCAGATGGACGAGGAGGCGAGGCTCAAGGCCGAGCAGGAGGACGCCATCCAGTCCCTCACGAGGAGGGCGGAGGACGCCGAGAGGGGGCTCAGGCTCGCCATCTCCCGCAACACGCCGTCTTCCGCAAGTCCAGTACGCTTGAATCAATCCAAAGCAATCACACACGGCAGGCGATAACGCGGTATCGCGTACATGAACGCGCCAATCGCCTCTAGGACAGGGATCGGCGGGAATCGAGTATGAGCCTGGCCAAGGCATCGGGGTCCGCCGTATCCAGGACAACTTCCCCGGGATCCCCGGCGGTGCAGACCGACATGCGGTACCCCTCCGGGGCGTCCAGCTCCAGGATGCGGTAGAGCCTAGGGATCCACCTGTCTGTTATCCCCCCGTCCCCGACCACGCGGAAGGAGTCCGGGGGGATGGACATCCCCAGCCCGACCGCCTTCATGTAGCTCTCCTTCGCGGTCCACATCCTGCAGAACACCGCCTCCCTCTCCTCCTCCGGAAGGCGGGCGAACTCCTCCCTCTCCTCCGGGACGGCCACCGACCGGAGCAAGTCCAGGTTGTCCCCCTGGGCCTCGATGTCTATCCCAACCGGGACGTCCGCCACGGCGCAAGCCACGTACCTTCCGGAATGGGAGACGTTGAAGTGCACCTTGTCCCCGGAGGCGTGCGGCTTCCCATTGGGATCGACAAAGATCTCCGTGCCGTATTCCGCGGAGATCCATCCCATGAACAGCCCCGCGACGGCGGAGAGGCGCCTGTCCCGCTCGAAAAGGAAGGACGACGCCAGCCTAGCTCTCTCCCCGGTCAGCGCCCTCATAGCCAGCCCGAGGTCAGCCATGCCGGCGTCGGCGACCATGCACCTCATGTCATCACGCGAGGCGGAACGGGACCTCGGCCCCCTCGTCCAGCGCCTTCATCGCCTCGAGGCAGTTGCGGACCATGTCCGATATCGCCCTGTCGTAGTAGAACGCCATGTGGTGGGTCAGCAGGACGTCGGTCCTGGAACGCAGCCTCTCCATGACATGGTCGCCCAGGTCCACCCCCCTGCAGTCGTTGTAATAGTATCCGAACTCGTCCTCGATGACATCCAGCGCCGCTCCGCCCAGACGCCCGCCCTCCAGCGCGTCGAGCAATGCGCCGGTGTCCACCAGAGGGCCCCTGGCGGTGTTCACGAGAACGGCGCCCTCCTTCATGAGGGCGAACTCCCTCGCGCCGATGATATGGTGCGTCTGGGGGTTGTGCTCCAGATGCAGGGACACGACGTCGCTGACGGCCAGCAGCCCGTCCAGTCCCATGCGCTCGCCGAGCCCGTCCGCCTGCGGGGAGGGGCTGCGGTTGTAATACACGACCTTGCATCCGAAGCCGGACAGGTCCCTCATGACCGTCCTCCCTATCGCCCCGGCGCCCACTATCCCCACCGTGAGGTCCCTGAGCTGCCTGCCCATGAGGCCCTCGAGCCTGAAGTCGTTGGCGGAGTTGCGCTCCTGGATGAGCCTCAGCCTCCGTACGGCGGCGAGGATCATCATGACCGTGTACTCCGCCACGCCGTCGGAGCTGTAGGTTATGTGCGAGACTGCCATCCCGATGCGCCTCGCATGGTCGATGTCGATGTGGTTGTACCCTATGGTCCGGGTGCAGATCATCCTGACGCCCAGCTCCTTGTAGCGGTCCATCATCTCCGCCGTTATCGGGGTGGTTATCACAGAAATGAAGTCGCTCCCCTCGGCGAGGCCGCAGTTCTCCAGGGTGGGGGACTCCTCGGTGAGCCCGAGCTCCATCCCGAGCCCCTCGGCCTCCCTTCTGAACAGCTCCTCCTCGTCGAACCTACGGCAGTTGTAAATGAAAGCCCTCATTCCACGGCCTCCGGCAGATGATGTGTGAGAAGTATATGGTAATCCGACAAAATGTTGGAATACTCGGTCATGCGACCTCAAGAGCCCCGGATGGTCAAATCCCTTTCGGGATAGTCCTCCCAGAACACTGATATGGCCCCCTGCATCTTACCGTCCTTGCATTTAACACCAAAGACGATTCTGCGCAGGGGGGCCTCCGATATAAGAATGAAACGGTCCTTGTCATAATCTACCCTACGGAGCGTCCCCTGCTTGGCCTCGGCATGCACCGCCTGCCACTCGTCCGGCGGAATGCCGTGAATCTTCCGGGAGTCCCACATAACGACCGTAGGGTGCTCCCAGTCATTGACCGCCCACACCCTGCTGGCCCTCTCTTCGCCTTCGGCGACGGCCTTGACGCATCTGGCCATGTCAACAGCCTCTTCCGGCGTGGCATAAGTCTCGATGTCAGGCACCTTTTGGCCGACCGTCTGCTCCATCACCGCCGCCCTCCAGTGCTCCCACCTCCACTCGGAGAAGTCGCCGTGGCCTCTCAGGTAATGGGCGTCCTCGGGGCCCTCCGGAAGTATAACGAGCCCTTTCAGGGCTTCTTCGTCCATGCACCTCACGCGCAGGTCGCGGATGATGGCGGCCTTGATGTCGCACTTTTTGAAGCGCGGGAAATCCATCCTCGCGACAGCCCCGTCCTCGCGCACGAACCATATCATCACCGTGCCTCCTTCGCAACGCCTCGTAGAAGGCGTGTACCGGCCTGGACTTACCGTCCTTCTCATACACCCTGCCGATGGTCACGAGCCTGCCGTCGGCGGTCTGGAAAGAAAAAACGTCCTGGATCCCGGCGCGGACCGTCCTCTTGCTTCCGGTGCCGTCCACCCTTTTCAACTCGGAGAAATTCTGGGGCGTCACCTCATGGGCGCACGACGAGTCCCACACCTGCGTCTTGCCGACGAGGGCCGACACGCGCGTCACCCTGGCGGTCCTCATGGCCCACCTCTCCCTCGCCATGTCGACAGCCTCCTGGGGGTTGCGGACGTAGTACTGCGACGGATTCCCTCCTTCCTGCTCCTCCCTGACGGTGGCGGCCGTCCAGCACCCCATAACCCACAACACTATGGCGTCGATGTTCTTCAGCATCGGCACCTTGTCCGGCCCCGACTTCAGTACGAGGCATCCGCCCAGCCCGCAAGTCTGCTCCCCCAGGTCCGGGAAGGTGTTAAGCATGGCCTTCTTGGGGTCGTGCCCCGGCTTTATGTCGTACCCCGCCTTCGCCATCTGCCCGTCTTCGCGCACAATCCATATCATACCCATAAAGTAAGTTATGGTCGTTATATCACAGTGACGGCCTCGGCACGTCCGCCTGCACGATCAGGACCTTCCCCT
>JAFZXW010000109.1 GCA_017616575.1 Candidatus Methanomethylophilaceae archaeon | reverse complement strand
AGAGAGGAAGGAAGAGAGGAAGGAAGAGAGGAGGAGAGGGCCGCAGCAAGGGCCGAAATGGTCCGCAGCTATGCGAGGACCGTCGCCGGGTTGCTCTCCATGGGCCACACCCTGGAGGAGGCCATGGGGCTGGTCCCGGAGGAGATCTCCGAGGACGTCCGCAGATCCATGGCACGACGGCCGGGCACTGATCAATGCCGCCCCCCGCGGTGGAGAGGTGCGCCGCTCCCTGAAGGGCAAGGTCCTGCTTCCAGGTCAGAAGAGGCCTCTGGAGGCAGGTGGATAGTGAAATGAACTATTGAGCCAAGTTTGAGCCAAAGATGGGCACGCTTTTAGCATCATACCGAGAAGAACGTCCTTCTGCGGTATTCCTCAAAACTGACCTTACGGGAGTTCTGGACCCCGGCACCGAATACGCCTCCTTCGCCTGCCGGTTCGGCGGGATGCGATTTGGTCGTCTCGCACTGTGGCAGTACAGGGCCTGCAGGCCGTAATTATTCGACACGGGCCTTCCCGTAGGTGCCGTCCGCCTGCGAATCATAAGGCAGACGGCGGGCGTGACCGTGTCATGCACAGGCCTCCCAAGGGTCTCGCCGAACGTGAGGAAAAAACGCCTGAGGAAAGGATATAATATCGTGATACGGGAATGGATGGAGCAGGATTTCGAGAGGCTGAACTACATGGGCTATTCTGAGGAGCTGATAGAGGGGCTGATAATGACCGAGAGGCTCGACGCGAGGGAGGAAGGGTTGGCCGAGGGAAGAGCCGTGGGGTTGGCCGAGGGAAGGGCTGAAGGAAGAGCCGAGGCAAGGGCCGAAATGGTCCGCAGCTATGCGAGGACCGTCGCCGGGATGCTCTCCATGGGCCACACCCTGGAGGAGGCCATGGGACTGGTCCCGGAGGAGATCTCCGAGGACGTCCGCAGATCCCTAGCATGACGGCCGAGGTGAAGCCGGCGTGCGCCGGAGGCCTAGACCATGGGAATTCATAGCGATTAATGCTGTAATAAGACAAAATCGCCAACAAATGATGTCGGCATTACGGCATTATCGCTATGTAACCTGAGAGAGAATAAATCTCAGTCAAAATAAATTTAAATAAATATAAAATAAATCTCACCACCATGACAAGACTCGCGCCGGAATCGGAGACGGTGGAATACAAAAGCAGCCTCTCCGAGCTCAGGGAAGGCATCATCTCCATGGTCGCCATGCTGAACAAGAACGGGCGCGGCGACGTTTACTTCGGTGTCAGGGACGACGGAGAGATAACAGGCCTCAAAATCGGCAAGGACACGGTCAAGAGCATCACAAGCACCGTGTTCGACAGCACCGACCCCCACGTCATACCGGAATTGAAGGTCCTCCAAGAGGACGGCCTGGAATATGTCAAGATGAGCGCGGCGGGAGAGAACCGTCCGTATTTCTACAAGAACGTGGTGTACGTCCGTGCGGGGGACTGAGATTCAACACCCCCTGACTTAAACCCGTTAACTCCTATTTTTCGCATAGATTGTCTTGTTTTCCGGCCGATTCTGGGCGTTTTCTTAGCTTTCACAGAGCATCCGCTATGCTATCCGAAGCTCAGAACGAATCATATATATACATCCAATCTATATAAGTAATTGCGATAACTTAGAATATAATAATCCATTTTTATCGATTAAAGTTCAGAACAATGCAATTGGATTTGAAAGGATGGAAATGCCCGATACATGGTTCGACCCCGAAGGTCTGGATACCGAGACTCTAGAGCTCTCAGTGGCTCTCAGCCTGTCGATAGCCAGAGAGCTCGGCATCCCGGAGATGATAGACGATGCCTGCGAGTTTGACAAATCTCAGAGGAAGCTGACCCCGGGGATGGCCGCGATGGCCATCATGGGGACGATGTTCACGTGCAACCAAAAGGACGCCCTGAGGAACGTCAGGGTGTTCTACAGCGGATCGCCGGTGGATAGGCTGTTCGGACCTAGGGTCGACAAGGCGGCGTTGAACGACATGGCCCTCGGGAGGGCCATGGATTCTATATTTGACGCAGGGACGGAAGACCTCTTCTGCAGCATGGCCTCCAGGGTGAAGTTCTGCCTCGGCCTGTCCTCGCCCGTATACCACGTGGATCCGTCTAACATCACGATCTGCAGGTCGCCTGGCGAAGAGTACGAGGGCGTCCCTGAGGGGGCGCCCATACCCAAGCTCGGGAAGCCCAAGGACGGCAGCGAGGGGCGCGTCCAGTACAACTTCGTCGCTTCGACGGACGGGGACGGGATGCCTGCCCTGATGATGCCGTACGATGGCAACGTGGACGACACCAGGATGATTTCGGAGGCTGTGAGGAAGCTCGAATCCCTCATGGGTGACGAGAGGATCGTTGCAGTCGGCGATTCCAAGCTCGTGACGAAGGACCTCGTCGCGCATATGGCCATGAGAGGGACACTCTTCGTATCCAAGCCGCAGATGTCGTTCGACGCAGATGTGAAGCACAAGGTGTCGAGAGAGGCGCTCGGCCACGGGTTCACGCCCATGGGAAAGATCGGAACGAAGAAAGGCTCCCCCGAGATAGAGGCGTACGAGACCGTCCGGACGTCCTACGGCATCCGTCTTCGCTACATAGCATACCGCAGGACGGACAGGAGCAGGGTCGTCAGACACATGAGGCGCCTCGACGAGAAGGCTGTGAGGGGCATGATCACGTCCATGTCGCACAGGTCTTTCAAGACCAAGCAGGAAGCCATGGAAGCTCACGAGAGGGCCCTGGAGGAACTCGGGACGAACACCTTCGTCACAAACCCGACATACCGGTCACGCCGCTCGGCGAGCGGCGGGATCGAATGGAAGGTGTCCTACAAGCCCGTCTTCGATGTCGATTACGCTGAAAGGCTGGCGTCCGAGAAGGTCGAGGTGCTGGTCACCAACCTCCCGGACGGGGAGGACGACCCGGATGACCCCCGCAAGGGCGCTTCGACGAAGGGTGTGCTCAGAATCTACTTCGGACAGTGGCACATCGAAGGGCTGTTCGGCGAGCTCAAGAGCGGGATGGGCGCGGACAAGGTCTTCCTGGAATAGCCCTCGCGCGAGGCCACGATGCTGTTCCTCATGTCCGTGGCCGCCCTGGTCCGCTACGTGATCAGGTACAGACTCGGCAAGGAATACGGCAGGGGACTGGGAATCCCCAAGGGGATCACCGCCCATAGGATGTACACCCTCTTCCAGAACGTGGACGTCGACTTCGATCGTGAATCGGGCAGGCTCCGCCTGGCGGGAAGCCCCGAGGACCGCGAGGCTGCCATGCGCTTCATACGGGCGCTGGCAGT